>JASHYD010000285.1 GCA_030043175.1 Xanthobacteraceae bacterium
TTGGGCAACGGCAGCAAAGCCCCACTGATCAATTTTGACAATGCGGCCACCACTCCTGCTTTCACCCGGTGCTCGAAGAGGTAAATGCCCAACTTGAATTCTACGGATCCGTCGGGCGTGGGTTCGGCTCCAATCAAAAATCTCCCCTTCCCAGTGGTTATCGACCCCGAGGCGCCCCCGATCCGGCCGCAGCGCCACGCCCCTAACTCGATCACCACGGTCCGTCGCGAGCTGGCTGCCGCGATTGCAAACAGACTTCAGAGATGCCCGCACTGTGTGCGCCGCATTCGCAGCAGTCAGAGATGGAATTTATAACTCAGTAGTATTAAGGGCCATGGGAGGAGGAATGCAGCAACGAAGCTTGCGTCGTAGTGCAGTGGTGCAGAAATAGAAGCAACTGGAAACTTTCGCTATGCCAACATTGATCCTATTGGCTTTTCTTCGCCGAGTTGGGAAAGTCGGATGACACCGAAGCTGCGCATCAGACTGTAGAGGCCACGCACCTGACAGGTTCTACTATGGGTCCGCGTGTGTCTGCCGACTGCGGTTTTTTGTCCGGTTTGGAGCCTACATGATGCCGTTTATTGGCCGGGCCGGCAGCCTCAACGCCGCTCCGCTTGCCAACTGCCTGAGCATCGATGTGCCGACAACAGCCCCTTCCAGACACCCGAACCGAAATTGCTTCGCAGTCGACCACTGCCAAATGCATGTTCTGCGGCACGATACATGCTGACCCTGACATTGCCATCGCGGTCCACGTGTCCAATCATATCGTGGGCACCGTCTGCCGGGCCAATGACAGAACCATCGACGATGCTGATATCTTGGCGAAACGGCGGGCCGCATTGACCCGTTTCCGTGACAAACAGCACGTTCCACGTACCGTCGAAGATCGAATGCGCCATTGCCGGTTCGTAGGCGCCAAGCGCAGTGGCGACAACCAGCAATAGGATCCCGGAATGTGTCTGTTTCATTACCTCCGTCATGAAGTTCCTCCCAAACTTGCTAGGTCTTTTGTTGGGTTTGAGCATCTCGCTAGCGCACACGGCGGAGATCATTCAGCCGAGGCAAGTGCTGTGCCAATCATACTTATACTTGTAGCCGACCGCAGTCTTCAAAGCGCCAACTTACGCCGATCTATGGCACAGTCGAGCGTGGGTCTTCCAGCCAATGTCTGCGGTGGATTCGATCGTGCCTTTTTAGGTGCCCCTCACGGCCCGTCGCACCGACGGGAGTGCTGGTGTTTGCTTCAGGGCTGCTGTGCATTCGCGTTGACTTCAAGGCAAGTGAGCCATCCGACGTAGCACGGCGGCCCGGACATTTTTTGGCCGTTGCCGAACTCGCGCAGCTTCCCGGCATGCTACCGGGCGAAATTGACCCGGCACGCATCGAAGCCCCCCGTCGACATAGTCAAGGCGCCTTCAAGCTTGCGACACCGGTTGCAGCGGCCGACGTGTACATGCCAGGATTCGTACCGAAGTAAGCCTCATCGCCTTTCCGGTAATCCACAGTTTTCGCGGGGCACAGCTCAAAAGACGAGCTCTGCATTGCAGTGGCGGTTGGCCGGGGTCGGCGATCCCCTCAGGCGCCGACTACGGAGCCGGCGCATATTCTTCCCGAACCGGTGTGAAGACATCGAGGTTGAGTACAGGCTCGTCGCCGACCACCTCGCCCCAGTGCATCACGTCCGGCGGAATTTGCAGCAATCCGCCCGGGCCTAGCAGGACGGTCTCCTCACCGACGTGAAACCGGATGTGCCCCGCCAGGATATAGACGATCTGCTCGTAGGCGTGCTTATGCGGCTTCGGCTCGTGCTTCGGCATCAGCTTGTGCAGCGCCAAGGTGGCGCCGCTGCCGGAGAATGCCTTGCGCACGATGCCTTCGCGCACCGGCTCCCACGGGGCGCTTTCCCAATCGATCTTATGAAGCTCCATCGCGTCTCCTGCTACTTTTAATAGGGCGGCACGTGCCGGGGTTGTTGTTGACCTCGCCATTATTTCCCTATCCTCCCGGCTCGCACTGCGGGTAGGCGATTAGTTGATTCGGCGGTGTCCCGTAGCCGCCGCCTCCTGGCGTTTCGAACAACACAACGTCCGCCGGTTGCATGGTAAGCTTCTTGGCGTCTCGCACCGACTTGCCGTTGATATGAAATTTTCCAGGTGCGCCGGACGCGCCGCCACCAAGCCGTTCAGGTCCCTCCTCGACGCGGCTCGTCACGGTATTGAGCAGCCATTTGTCCCTGGTGTCGAGCCGGACCTGGATGATCTGACCGTCACCGCCGCGCACCGCGCCGTCGCCGCCGGAGTTCGGACGTAACTCCTTGCGATGGAAGATCACCGGCGTCACAGCCTCGATGATTTCCACCGGGACCGCTGCAATGCCGGATAACACGTGGCGCTCGGGCCAGCCTTGGTGGCCCGTGCATGCCGCCCGAATAACTGAACATCGACGATGTGAAGGGCCGCCCATCAACGCGCTTGCCTTGAATTTGCATTGTCCACACCGCGCCAGAACCTTCGGCGAGCACGCGATCCGGCATGACATGATGGAGCGCCTTGAGAATCGGCATCGGCACATACATACCGACAACGTGGCGGGCCGCGACCGGCGCCGGATACGAGCAGTTGAGGATCGAACCTTCGGGCGCGTGGACCTTGATCGGTCTCAAGCTACCAGCGTTGTTGGGCGGCTCCGGATTAAGGCATGAGCGGATCGCGAACGTCGAGTAGGCGTGCGTGTAGTTGAGCACGACGTTGATGCCACTCCTGGTCTGCGGCGACGACCCGGTGAAATCGACCAAAATCTCGCCTGCGTCGGGATCGATGGTGACTGCGGCTTTCAACGCGACGATTTCGCCGCCCGGCACGTCGAACCGGCTCTGGCCGTGGAACGTGCCCCATTTGAGCTTTCCGACTGCCGCACGTGTCGCAGCCTCTGAGCGCGTGATGATCTTGTCGGACAGCCCCTCGATGTCGATCAGGCGATAACGCTGGCACACCGCCATCAACCGTTCACTCGCGCTCTGACCGCTCGCGACCTGCGCCGCAAGATCGCCAAGTACGGCGTCAGGCGCTCGCACATTCTGCTTGATCAGCGCATGAAGCACGGGACACGGCTCGCCGGCATTGTAGAGTTTGAGCGGTGGGATCCAGGGGCCTTCTTCTGACGTGGTCAGTCAGGGTGTTGGAATGCCATGGTCGCATGAGAACTCATTTTTACCGCGCTGCCGCGGCGGAACCTCGTCGCGGTGCTGTGATGACTGCGACTTCAATTTGTCCTCGACACCTCACAAGGATGCCCAATCCCGTGAAAGAATTTTGCCCACCACTGCGACGCCACCATGTCCATCGGGCTTGACGATCGCGGCATCGCCGAAGTTGATCTGGATGCCGAGCGCTGCCTTGATGTTTGGGAAGTGCGTGATCAGCACCGTATTGGCGCCGGCCTCCGGCGCCGTGGCGATCATCTCCTTCAGCTTCTCGACGCGTTGAGGCCACGGCCGCGGCACTGGTGCGCCGGCGACCGGAACAAAGGATTCGATCAGTAGCGCATCGGATGGCTCGACTCGACCGAACGCAAGCCGTCCGGTCTCGAGGGCGCGACAGAGACCGCTCCCCAGCACCTTACCGACTGGAATGCCGGCATTCCGGAACGCCGCCCCGATGGCGCGCGCCTGATTCTGGCCGACTTCCGTCAGCATGGTTTGTCCGGAGCAATTGGCGAGATTGGTAGGCGACTCATCGCGCGGAAAAGACGGGCTTTCGTTGGTTCGTCCGTGGCGAATGACGATCACGAAGCCCCCCTGCTTCAGCTCATCAAATGTCACCCGCGCCGGCTGTTGCGCTACTGAGGGAGCCAGCTGCATGGCACTTCCAATCACGATCGCGAGGGCGAACACGAGGCGGTTTCTCATCGGCACTCCTCCTTCGGCGGAGCATCATAACGAACGAAATCAAATCGCGAAATCTTCGAATGGTCGCCGGCGTCGCCTTGTCACCCCAACCGACTTCTGATGCCGCCGACCTGGGGGCACTGCGGGTCGCCCCGACCCCACCAAGCCCGACCGAGGCCTCCTCGCCGAAGAGGCTTGGATTGCTGCCACGCTGCTGCACGAGTTGGTTCAGAGGCTGCGTGTTGAGCCAACGCAAAGAGAGGGATTGGCCGTGCAAAGAACCACCGAGCGAACACAATGCGATTTTACGGATTTCATCTCAACGCAGACCCCTACCGCCGGCGTCGAAATCTTTCTGCGCGATCAGGTCGAAGGGTGCGCAGCCCCCCGGCTGATGAATCGTGATCTCCTTGCGATCGGATGGGCCATATCGTCCCTCCCTGACGACGCTTGTCGCAGCGACCGTCGCGCCGTCGCCCGGCCAATCCTCTCCCGCGAGCGCCATGATCGAGGCCACCACCTCCGCCTCGTCCTCCTCACCTGCTACGTCGAAACAGTGGTCCTGGTAATGGATCGCATTGGCAAACGCTTGCTGTCCTGTCAGCGCGAGATCGCCCCAGGTCGGCGGCAAGGGCGGGTCAGGAGCGCGGATTCCGGGCCACTTCCAAGAATTCCCCATCCGGAAAAAGCGGCTTCAATCCATGTTTACAAGCTGCCAAATCGCGGCCGTTATTTTCGGCATCATCGACAGACCGTTTGCGTAACATTGTCGCGAACCGCATTCACCGCTGATTATCGATCGCCGCACACAGAACTCTACCTTCTCGTAGTCTGGGCAAACAGAAATGGCGTTCTCAATGCCGGTTATGGCCCCACGCTGACGAGTTGGGCGATACGATCGGTCGGCCAGCTATCTGGGGTACACAGGACGTGTTGCCACCGAAGCCGCAACGGCGCCCCGTAACCCCTTGCAGTCATGGCTGTCAGCCCCGCCCGTCTCGGAACGACAGCGGCTGACATCATCCCGACCAATTTCTAACGCGTTACGTTGCGCTTCATGGAGGTAAGGAGCCGCTATATGCCGACCGATTGGAATCTCATCCGGGAGATGATGGCCGCTGCTATTGACGCCTGCGAGCAGATCGAGGCCGCCGGATATACAGAACTGGATTCGCCCCTTGACGGTCGATGTTTCAGGTCAAAAGGTTAGCATTCATGAGTTATGGTAAGCGCGCGGACGCTTCCAGAAAATCGTCGTTACCGCATCATCCGTGACCGCCACGACAAGGGTATCGATCTGCCATACGTACCCGAAACAGCCCGGTCATCATAAGAATGGCAGAGGCGTGCTCGGAGCTAAGTGGTGCGGGACAGGCCAATCCAGCGGAACAGGAAGCTCGCTCGGCAATCCAATGGTATCGGGCACATGCGGTCCCCCGTGTGCATCAGGCCATCGCGATGGCACGCTCCGCGACGTGGGGAGCAGGTCGAGAACGGCGAATTCGAATAGCGAACGGTCTGTCCGGAATCGGCCCACCTCTGCCGACTTGGCGGTACATCAAAGTCGTCGGCCATCTGAGGCGGACCTGCCGGCCGAACGACCACCATAGGGTTTTTGACCGGAGCCGAACTCGATGTCTTACGCGCAGCCGACATTCAGCGGACCCGCGGAACGGGTTCGACTCGTAATGTCAACTCTATTTTTTACATTGATAACGACATCGTTATACAATTCTGCGCAGACCACGATTGGCGTTAAACGTGCGCCCGTTAAAGTGCTGCCGCCCTTCGCGCCTTCGAATCTGCCCCTACCGCCTAGCACACTAAGCTAAGTGGCGCCTCCGGAAAAATGGTTATCGCACCGTCGAGTTTGGCCACTCCGGTTCCTTTCCACCACCGCGTTGACCCATCTCTGCACGTCAGGTTGTACCGTTGCCCTTATGTAATCGGTGGTGAACGCCCAGTTTGTGGTGCCCACCGATCCATCAGGAAACGAGGCGAGACCGCAATAGCGGCCACAGACATTGTATGCGCATCAACGGCGCCGACGTCCTGGGCCTGGCCGGCACATAAGTGCGCGGCGGAATTTCAGCACTTCATCCGCTCTCGCGATGCTGATTGACCAATTGACCGTAGCAGCGCAAAGCGCAACGCAATAAAGCTCAAATTGCCCAGCTTCATCATATTCTCCAATAGGTGCAGGGACGGCTCGTCCGCACGTTGATTATGTGTGGCGCGCCGACCAATCAAAGTTGCGTGATGGTGAGACGGAAAGAATATGTGAGTGAATGCCGGCCGGTGGCAACCCTTGCTGCCAGCAGCCCGCTGACAAGTGCATACCTGCTCCCGGGGAAGGCGAATTTCTTGGCCCCTTAGCCACTGTGAGCTGCTCGATCGTGCCAGCACGCAGGTATTGAAGGGGTGCGGACTAATGCGGCTTTAGACGGTGGTTGATTGCCGGGCCGACTCCGCCAGCCGCGGCCGGCGTGGGCTTGCCGCGTGAGGCTCGCATAGCTTCGCGTGGTCCCCACCGGCGCACCCAAAGGCCCCGGGCCTCTCAGCCGGATTGAAGGTACTTACCTTGCGGCTGATACTTGCCGTATGGCCAAGAAACCTGAACCGCCGAAGTCGATCCAGCTGGATCCGTTACTGACGGTTTGCGTTTTCCATGTGGTGGATGTGGTGGCCCGATCTTGGCGGCGCGTGCGGAGCGTTAATCGATTTAGCCGCGGGTCGCGCGTCGCTTTGAAAGGAATAGCTCAGATGATCAGATTCGTAATTGCGGTTGGGGTGGTGGTGCTGCTTGGCGATTCGGCGTTGGCGGATGATCGTTGCGAGCAGGTGAAGCAGGCGGTCGCGACCTACGGCTATGCGGCGGCGCGCAAGCACGCGCTCGAAAACTACGGCATGGAAGCCGTCGCATTCGGTGACAAGTGCCTGCGCGAAAGTGGGGGCAGGCACCGGCTCGAAGCGGCAGAGCCGAAACTAGGAACGGGACGCGCCAACCCCAGATTGCAAAGTTTTCGGCGTCCATGAGCCCGCGGCATAGCATGATGACGGCTCGGGCAAGAACCAGCCCGTGCCCGCTTTGAGGCATTCGCGCGTCAGAAGATATCGACGGGTCGGAAAGCGTGGTACTCCCGTCACCGCACATTGGGTCTTCGGTTCGACGGTAGAGCCTGAGAAATGCATAGCCATTCCCGCTCGTGCCATGGCAGCAGACCGGGGTCTTTGGCGATCGGCCCGGCAACCCAGGTGAAGTTACCACCTTCGCGCAGCAGGTCCTTCCAGTTCAGGGTGGCGAACGGGGCATCCACAAACGCCGACAGCCTCCACAAACCGGAGTTCGCCGTCTTCGATGGTTCCAGGCCGCAACGAAGGGACATCGATGTAAAGTGACGACAGCTTTTTGTGATGGCCTTACGCATCGTAACGCCAACCCCTTGGTAGGAGCCGGATCTACTTCCGCTGGTCCATCTCGACAGCTCCATTTTTAGTTGTCGCGCCCTGGCCAGCGCGTGGCGCCCGCTCGGAAGATGAGCCCATGTCGCCGATGGCATCCCAGGGATTTCAGGAGACCGATTTTCAGAACTGGCAGGTAAAACCGTCGATCCCGGCCCGAGCAATACAATAAAGGGCGGTTTATTCGATTTTACTTGATAGGCCAGCAAGCGCAGCGGCGCGCAAGGAAACCGGGTCACGCTCACCAAATTTAGCGGCCGTAATAATTCGTCGGGCGATGTGTTCGCGCATACCCTCAGAAAGGTCAGTGTCGTGAAGCGCTTTGCAGGCGTCCTCAAAAGCCGCAGTCATCGCAGCTATCACCTCAGGTTCAAACGCTCCAGGCTGCATGGGCGAACCAATTGGCCACTACCTCCCCAAAAGCGGGCCGCGCGCTCAAACACTTGGATAGGGGACAAAGCGGTTAAGTCAACAGGCAGTTGACTTGCTGCGCTTCTACGTTTGCCAGTGTGGATTTTGAGCATCACCCGACGACCCCGTTCGGTTGCCGCTGAGAGTGTGAGGCAAGGATGCGCCGCATCGCACAGGTGTGACATTTAACAGCACGGGTGTGGCATCTCTGCCTTCCAGTTTGTTAGTTGGTCGAGTGACGCCCCGTTTGACGCTTCCTGATAAGTTGTGGCGGATGTAAATAGTCTTGGGTCGAAGCTCGAAGGTGGCGAGGCGATGCTTCGGAAGCTTAGCATGCAAGTCCAGGCATGTTTCGACCGCGCGCTTGATGCCAAGCGTAAAGCGGACGGGACTGCCGACCCGGCGCGGAAAGCCGAATTCCGCCAATTCGAGAAGAGCTGGTTGGCCCTCGCCGAGAGCTATGAGATCACTGAACGTCTCACAGACTTCACCGCGGAAAACGCTGGCTGGCAACGGCGGTTTAACGAACGGCGGCGTGTCGGGGCGAGACAGGACGACGAGGTGCGCCTGCAAAGGTTCATACAGGAGGGTGACGTCGAGGCCCTCTTTGAGCGCATGTGGCTTTCTTCCATCGTCGAGTTCAGTGATGACGCGATCGTAAGTAAGAACCTCGATGGCACCATCACAAGTTGGAACAAAGGGGCGGAGCGGCTTTATGGCTATTTGGCCCAGGAAGCGATCGGCAAGCCTGTGACCGTCCTGATCCCACAAGGCCGCCAACACGAGGAGGACGCAATCCTGAAGCTTGTTCGGCGCGGTGACCGGGTTGAGCATTATGAAACCGTTCGCCAGCGCATGGATGGAAGGCCGGTTGATATTTCTCTCACCGTCTCGCCTATTAAGGGTGCGGGAGGGGAGGTCGTCGCCGCTTCAGTGGTTGCGCGCGACATTACCGAGCGCAAGCGGACCGAGGCGCAAGTTTCTATCCTTGCGCGCGAGGCCGAACAAAGGCGGACTTGGCGCAAGCGATAGGGGTGACCTTGCACGAGTTGGCGACCAATGCGGCAAAGTACGGTGCCCTATCCGTTGCCGAAGGTCAGGTTCGCGTCGAGTGGTCGCGCGCGGAAGACGGGCAGCTTGTGGTCTGCTGGACCGAAGCGGGAGGTCCGCCAGCCAACCCCCCGACCCGCAAGGGCTTTGGCACGCGCGTGATGCAGAGCATGATAGACGCCGTGAATGGCCGGGTGCAACTCGATTGGCGCGCGGAGGGCCTTGCGTGTGAAATCGGCGTCCCAACGTGATGACCTACAAAAAGGCTGTCGGCCGTCCGAACTTTCCGCCGAGGTGCTAGTCAGCCCATTACATCCTGCGCCGATTTACCTTCGGCGTTCTCGGCTCCTTCTTCGTCGCCTGGGTTTTTTCATTCTCGCCAAATCCGTTCGCCGACCGGAAGACAACGGCGGGGGCAAAGGCGTTATGTCTCTTATTGGAGGAGGACCGGATCAATAGACGGGCAGCAATGCGAGCCTCCCAGTTGGTCTGAAAGTCCCTCAAGAGACATCGTCTTCCCTCCAGTTGGCGCTAGGTTGCCAAGCACGTGCTGCGCCGCCTGCACCGCGCGGTCCACATCAGCTTCACTGGTCTGCCAGTTGCAGACTGACACCCGCATGCAGCGTTTGCCGCGCCACGTCGTACCGCCGAAAAGGGCCTCGCCGGTCGCAGCGATCCGCGCAATGATCGCGTCGGTTCTGTGATCGTGATCCTGCTCCGTGGCATCCGAACGCAGATCGAGAAAGCGCACCAGACCGTGATTGATCGTCGGCTCCCATACGATTTGCGCACGCGGCCAGCTGCCGATGCGCATGACCAACGCGCGTGCATGGGAACTGACCGCTCGACCAGGTCAGCAACACCTTGCCGGCCCAATTGGCGCAACGCCGCATGTGTGGGGACCGCACGACCCCGCCGCGACCATTCCGGGTTCCAGTCACTCTGATCGCGTGCGCCATCTACGAACAATGTATAGGCGGTGCGATGCGAGAATGCGCCGCGATGCGCCTCGGCATCAGCAACGAACGTGTAGCGCAGTCAAAGGGCGTGTTCAGCCACTTGTGACCGTCATCGGTCCAGAGCGATCTCGACGCCGCGCGAGAGATGCCGATACTTCGGGCTCGTTGCCGCCCAGAGGCCAAACGCACCGTCCACGTGCACCCAGGCGTCATGTTTCCCAAACCGACGTCCGACTCGGTCCTGGCGCGTTTTCGGATGGGCAAGATGCTTGATATCGAGGAATCCGAGCGGGCTCGCATCGGCAGGGATCGGCTTTACGACGGTCGGTTTTTCACGGGCGTCAGGACGACGGGAATCTATTGTCGCCCAGTGTGTCCGGTTCGCCCGGCCAAGGCGGCGAATGTGACGTTCTTTCCTTCTGCCGCCACCGCCGAGGCCGCGGGTTTTCGCCCCTCTCTCCGGCGCCGACCAGAGGCGGCACCCTTTTCGCCGGCGTGGAACGGCACACGGACGACCGTCGACAGAGATTCGTCGCTCCAACTTGGCCCTGCTAAGGTGACTTTCTCTGACTCTTTGCGCCTGGCAGAGATCATCTGAAAACCCAATGAACGTTCCGGAATTGGCCCAACTCCGGCATCGGCAGTGTACCGATGGTCCCCGCCCAAGCGATTGACACCGACCCATTTCTGCGCCACCTTTTCTACCGGTAGATACGACCTGCTGCTTGCGCCCTTTGGGGTATGGTGAACGTATCGCAGCCTTTCATAACCTTTGCCCGAACGAACGGGTCAGCAACGCAAGCCCTGGCACCTCCTGTTTCGTTCAAGCAAAGGATCAAGAGATGCGCGACTTCCGCGACGCCAAAGCCATGGCGCACACCCTACGTGCGGCCCTCGCTGCGAAGGGGCACAAGGTCAGCAACAGCGAAAGCCTCGAACTGATTGCTCAGGCATTCGGCTTGGCCGACTGGAATATTCTCTCAGCCGCGATCCGCGAGGAGGTGACTGGTCCCCACAGCAACGCCCCCTCGCCCCAGTTTCCTACCACCGCGACAATACACCGAGCACTCGCTTATGCCCGTCAGCGAAAGCACCAGTACACGACGCTGGAGCATCTCCTGCTCGCCCTGATCGACGATGTAGACGCTTGCCCGGTGATGAAGGCCTGCAAAGTCGATCTTGGCGCACTAAGAGACAAGCTCACCAGTTATATCGACAGCGACCTGAAAACACTGGTAATTGACGACGGCCGAGAGCCTACGCATAGCGCTGGCTTTCAACGCGTGCTACAGCGCGCGGGGCACTATGCGGAGGGGCGGGGTCGTCCTAACCGGACCGGCGCAGAGCTTCTTGTGGCGATATTCGCCGAGACAGAGAGCCCCGCCGCGCGGTTGCTCGGTGAGCAGGACATGAGCCGTCAAGACGCAATCAACTTCATCATCCGAAGTATCGCAAAGGGTGGCGGAGACACCGCAGCTTAGTCGGTGTCGCAAGCTCTCAGGTCTCTTATTGA
>JASHYD010000286.1 GCA_030043175.1 Xanthobacteraceae bacterium
TTGAGGAATGGAACCGCGATCCGAAGCCGTTCATCTGGACGGCGCGAGCGGAGGACATCCTTGAAAAGATCGAGCTCTGTCGGCGGCGGCTCGAGGAAATCAAGCCCGGTTGCACGGTGCGCCGCGGGCGAAAAAAGGCCGCTAACGTGTCTAGGCATTTACGCACCAGAACACTAGGTGCGGGAAGGTCCCAAAAATGAAAGGGGCGACCCGAACGCCGCCCCTTGGACTGCCCTGTAAGCGGGGTTGCTGCTCCACGTCGCGATCATCTAGGTCCCAGAGGTGGTGGTGTGATCCGTCGAAGCGCCCCGACAAACAACAGGTGACGGATAGTAGGGGCAGTCATCCGTTCGCAAGGTGCGCGGATTTGTGGCCGCCGATTGTAGTTTCGACCCGCGCGCGGTCGCGCCGGTTGCCATGGCGAGACAACCGGCAAAGGTGAGTGCCAAAGCAATACCGATAACTTTCTTGTCCATGGAATGCCACTCCTTCACGTCTCACATGCCGCGGCACTCGCCCACGACATGTGCAATCGCCGCTTCGATGTTGGGAGGTTCGATTGTCCCCACGTGAAGGTTACCTCGCTGGTTTGCACGCTTTCGTGATACCTGCTTTACTGGCGCGTGCTTTCCCGTCATTGCTCCTGTGCTCCTGTGCTCCTGTGCTTATCAGTGCCGGCCAAACCTGGATAATCCAGATCAAATCCCGATTGGCCATGCCGAGCTGACCGCAAGGCTCAAGCGCACGTAGGGGTTGCGAATCAAAGCCGGCTTGAGAACTATCGGCAGGAGCGATGACGATTGGAGGGATACCGATGAATTCCAGCGCGACTTCCGCAGTATCCGAGTTCTCCAGAAGCCGCCCGGCCGGCGAACCATCGAATAAGCCGCGCCTTCGCACAACCATGCGCAACGCCATCGTGAGCGTGAGTTCATGGCCCGGCAAGCTGGTCTCATTCGCTTTCACGCGCGTGCTGTTTATTTTCGTGATCGGGTTTGCTGCCGGCATGGCCTGGCAGTCCTATGGCGGCGCAGCGAGAAAGGCGGTCGCCAGCTGGTCACCACGTCTTGCCTGGGTGGCGCCAGCGGCTGCGCCCGCTAGCAGTTCTGCCGACCGACTAAAGGCGACGTCTCTCGCTCTCGCCGCCGTGCGGCAGAGCGTGGACAAGCTCTCCACCGAGATTAGTAAGCTGCAGCCGGAAGACGGCACTCCCCAGCGCCGCCGTCGGTGAGCTTTCGAAACTCGCGCGGCGCTGGGCCGCGCGGGCCTTTTGCGCTATTCCGAGCCGGCCGCCAGGGTAAGTAGCCCACTGAGGCGAGGGCCTACGGGGGGTTGCTCAGCGCTGGCACGACCATGCATCGAACAGCGCTTCAAGGACCAGTGACCGGAACGGCTCTTGCACC
This sequence comes from Xanthobacteraceae bacterium, assembly GCA_030043175.1. The sequence goes on from JASHYD010000286.1 coordinate 1,404, forward strand.
CTTTCCGGTCGCGCTTCTATGTAGAGGACGACAACTCCGACGATCTGCCCTTGGGTGACGCTGTCTGGAATTTTCACGCAGCGCCATCTCTCATCGAACCATCGCGCTTGACCCGCCCCGCTAAGGGCCGCGACGTGCACATCTGAATTCTCAGCCATGAAGGCCAGTCCAAGAACTGTGCCGATGCAAAACCCTCGGGCAAAGCCATTTCCGGACCTATCGCCGTCAATGGCGGCCTTGCAATCTGGCAACATGGAAACGGCGCTGTCCTTATCGGGCTCTGCGAGCGCCGCCGTGATCGTCAGCGCCATCAACGCAGAACAGAGAATTGCTCTCATTTCGTTCCTCCCCTGCAAAGCCCGGCTGCGCACCGCCGCAATGATGGCGCAGAAGGTCGGGTTCGCTCAATGCGGCCTCAACGGTCGACTCCCCTGGCACGCGGCAATCCCTTGACGGCACAATTCAGGTCCTGTGCGTCGGCCAGCTCAGATCGTAGCGGGGTCGTGGCCGCCTTCACCGCCCGTCAATGTGCAGGCCCCAAACGGCGCCTACAAGGGGACGGCATCCATCAGCGGAGCGCCGGCCAAATCTGCCGTGCAGTCGGAGGCGCACGCACGTAAGGCAAGCGAGCATGGTCAATCATCTCGCTTCGGCTTTTCATCATCGCCCGATTGTGGATCGGCGAAGCACCCCAATCACCATGTTTTCTTGCAAAACCCCGATCATCATCATAGTTCTGTCAGACTCTCGTGCGATAGTTCTGCCACGGGACGGTCTGCGTTCCCTGAGTGCCTCCATGAAACCAATATACATTGCCGCCGCCCTCGTGGCGTGCGCTGCCATTGCGGCAACGCAGGCGACTGAAGGCTCACGGCGAGACATCAAAATCCTCGCATCCGAGGTGGCTCGCGGTCTTATCGGCGGAATAATCCTAGGAGTAAACGTTGGGCCGTACCTGTCCGGTTTGATCCCGGCCCACATCGAATCACGGGTGACGGCCAGCGGATATGCGCCGCCGCAACCTGCCGATTCCTACTCGGTCGCCGACGAGTGACCCGATCCTGCGGCCGCGGGTCGTCTGCACGTATGTCTTCGGCATGCGTCAAACACAGGCGACCACGACCTAATAGTTCAGTGATCTTGGCGGGTTGGACCGGGACCGGCTGCCCATCCTTCCACGAGTCCTTGTAAGCGCGAGACTTGTGCTCGCGCTGTTGGCGGATGCGCGGCCACAGGGTCGCTCTGAAACGATATTGGCTAGTGCGCCCTGACGAGGCGGCCCTGGCGGTCGCGTGATAGTGGGCTCCTTGCCACACGCAGTTACCCCGGCAACCGCGGAACAGTAGGCGACCGGCAACGCACGCACGGCATGGTTGCTTGACTTGCGTCGAGATGGCGGGCGAATAATTAAGGATGAACCGCCACCTTGCTTATCTCATAATCATTGGGCTAACCGGTTGGCTGGCAGGGATGGTCATACACAACCATCGATCCCAGCCCGTCTCCCCTATCGCGGTAGCATCGCACAACGTCGGCTGATACTCCCCACCAAATGCGCTGTCGCACATTCGCAACGAAAAGGTAGCGCCAGATGGTGGCTGCGCACCTCGGAGGATCGGGGGAGCTGTTTCCCGTCCGGTCGCAGCACTGCGATCAATCAGAGCGCGTCGACATGTTGTCATGCCTCGTCGTTGCCGCACCACAGGTTGAGGCATTCGGCACGGCCGCGCCGAGTATGATCGCAATCGCTAGGTTGGGAGCGAACAACGCCTCGGGGCCTTCCGCGCTCGCACTGCCCTTCCCCTGTAGGATACGAGCTTCATGCAAACCAAGTCGGCGAGGCTCACACCTGTGAGTGACTGTTGGCAATTGTCATCGATTGAACGCGGCCTCAGCACTTCAAGAACCCGCTCATTCGAGCCGCTCTCCTCTCGGGTATGGCCCGCAACAATGCAAGTAATATCAAGCAACGATAAACTGAGTGAGGTCACCAAGCTTAGCGATATACGTGCAGTGCCGGCAACTTTTTTGATTCTATTAATGGGAACGCCATGACTGCTTTATTTCACGCCAACTTGATCTGCGAACGGCCAGTGAAGCTCCTCAAGCTAAAGATGGCTCGTTCTGGCTGAGCTAAGAGCCGTCACGCCGCTGTCAAGGATTGCGAATTCTAAGGACCTTGCCTGTCGAGAGGCTGAGAACGGTTGCCTCGGCTCTCCGGCAAGCCCGAGCGAGGCCTCTCGCTTTCCGCAGACGGTTCAGACTGACTTCGGACGCGACCTCTTTCTCCTTCCCGCTCGCGGGGACCACATCGCGAGGCGGTTCCGAACGGCCTTGTTGGGAAACGCCAGATGCGCGCCGCAATCCGTCAGGCAGAGCGGTCCCAGCGACGTTCATTTGAAGCTGTTCGCGTTTGGCTTAAAGAACGCAAAGAGAACAACAGAGCCTTAGCAGTGTTCGATTTTCGACACATCGGCGTATTTGGGCCATGTTTACCGAGCCACATTCAATTCGCGACGATTGCGTGTATCGAGCGGCGCCGGAGATGAACTGCCCCGACTTCCGAGGCGTGCACGGAATCGGGGCCACGACGCGAATGAGGAGACTGATTCCAGCATCTTGCAAGGTGGGCAAAGCAAAGCGTCCGCGGGGCCGGAGGCGTGGTGGGGCACCGCGCGCAAATCGCGTCTCCGCACCACGCCATATGCGTCGAACTTCGAAATCGCTCGACTTAGGCACCCGCCACAAGCAGGCATTGTTGCGGACACCGATTTTGCGCACCTCTCCAACGCTATGACGGTGGTCGACCCGCCAATCCCTTCAGATTGAACCGGAGCGATCGACTAGTATTCTGAGCGCATGGGCAAGTCGTGAGGCCTGCCGCTCAGGACATGCGAGAGCCGCGGGAGCGATGCGGCTTTCCAACCCTACGCCAGGGAGATTTTACGATGGTCACGGTCCGTGAACCGATCCTGCATACCATCCCCATCATCGAATTGCGGCCCACCCAAATCACGGTCGGCATGCGGGAGGTTCATGCCAAGCAGAAGAGCTGGCAGCAGCAGGACGCGAAGAAGAAGGCCGAATTCCTCGGCCGACACATGATTCCGGTCATCCGCGGTCCCAAGGACCGTCTCTACGTGCTCGACCATCATCATCTGTCGCTGGCCCTCTACAACGAGGGCGTCGAAAACGTGCTGGTATCCGCCGTTGTCGATCTGCGGACGCTGTCCAAGGACGAATTCTGGGTCTATCTCGATAACCGTTGCTGGGCGCACCCCTACGATGATTCCGGGCGTCGGCGCGACTTCGATGAGATTCCCAAGAAGATCGCCGGGCTCAAGGACGATCCGTTCCGCAGCATCGCGGGCGAGTTACGCCGTATCGGCGGATTCGCCAAGGACACCACGCCGTTCAGCGAGTTCCTGTGGGCGGATTTCATGCGACGCCGCATCAGCCGGTCGCTTGTGGAGGGTGACTTTGACAAGGCGCTCAAGCAGGCCATGAAGGTCGCCAAGAGCGAGGAGGCGAGCTACCTGCCCGGCTGGTGCGGGCCGCACGTGGATCATCATGTCGATCATGGGTAGAGAGTGGGAGAACCGGAGAGTTCCCCTGCGATTCTTCGGGTGTTCTTGTGCGCTCGCATCAGCGGGGCGAGCGCACGGCGACGATCGCCCTGAACATCCTTTGCTTGGAGCTGTGTCTGGGCGACGATTATAGCCGAGCGCGCTCAATCACTTTGTGGAACGAAGTACGGAAACGCTATGCGCATTGCCTCGCAATATCACCGCCGGAGTTTCAGTCAGCGCGCGCTAGCCCCAATCAAACCAAATGTCGTCGGGGGACAGCCAAGGTCTGACGCGGCAGCTTTGGCCTCATCGATCGGGCACGCCTTGCAGAACCGACGGTCAGGCAAGAGGTATTGAAGGCAGCATATGCGCCGGCGACGAACTAACGCGCCGCCGGCCACGACATAGTGAACGGCTGCGTGCAAGGGATTGGAGCAGCCGCCGGGCCACAGGGGCTCGTTCAGCAAGTGTCGGGCCTCCTCCAACCGCGGCGATGAACCCGATACGGCTTCGACCCGACAAAGCATCGCTTCGAACGTATTGCCGACATTGCTCC
>JASHYD010000287.1 GCA_030043175.1 Xanthobacteraceae bacterium
CGATCTGAATGAGCGCATCGAAATCGAGCGTAATCGCGAGCGGTTCCAATTCCTCAAATGGTGTTCGGGCGCCTTCGACAATATCCGCCTGCTGCCGCCGGGCACCGGCATCATGCACCAGCTCAATCTTGAGTACCTCTCTTCTGTGGTGCGGATGCAAACTGGGGCCAACCGCACACTCGCAATACCCGATACGCTGCTCGGCGCCGACAGCCACACGACGATGGTCGGCGGTCTTGGCGTGCTCGGCTGGGGTGTCGGGGGCATCGAGGCGCAAGCCGCCATGCTTGGCTACCCGACGCTGGTCAGCCGCCCGCGCGTAGTCGGCTTGCGGCTCGAGGGGGAACTGCCGGCGGGCACCATCTCTACCGATCTCGTCCTGCATGTTTGCGAGCTGCTGCGCAAGCATGAGGTGACGGGTGCATTCGTCGAAGCCTGGGGTGATGGCGTTGCGCGGATGCCGGTGGAGACGCGTGCAACAATCGCGAACATGGCGCCCGAGTATGGCGCGGTCGGCGTCTACTTTGCAGTCGATGACGCGACGCTGCACTATCTGCGGCTGACTGGCCGCCATGAGGAGCATGTACGAAGGGTTGAATCCTTCGCCAAATCGCAGCTTCTGTGGCGGGCGCGCAATTGCTCGGTCGACCCCTCGATCTATGACGTGGTGATCGACTTCGACCTGTCATCCGTCGAACCGTCGGTCGCGGGTCCGACGAGGCCGCACCAACGCGTAGCGCTGTCCGCAGTAAGTGATTCGTTCGAGCGCGCCTTCCGGCCGCTCAGCGCCAAAGTGTTGTCGAAGAAAACCAGCCGCGCCGCGTTGGAGCCGACCGATCGCCATTGGCCGCTTCGCGATGGAGATGTCGTGATCGCTGCGATTACGAGCTGCACGAACACGGCCAATCCGATGGCGACGATCGCAGCCGGACTGCTGGCGCGCAATGCCGTCAGACGTGGGCTGAGTGTGAAGCCATGGGTCAAGACCTCGTTTGCACCGGGCTCGCGTGTGGTGAGCGCTTACCTCAGCGCGGCGGGCTTACAACGTCATCTCGATACCTTGGGATTCCAGGTGATCGGCTTTGGGTGCACCACCTGCAACGGCAATTCCGGTCCGCTCGCAGCCGGGCTCGAACAGGACATCGTCACCGGCGATTTGACGGCCGCTGCAGTACTCTCCGGCAATCGCAATTTCGAGGGCCGCATTCACCCGCTGGTGCGCGCCGCCTACCTTGGCTCCCCGGCACTGGTGATCGCCTATGCGCTCGCCGGCACGGTGCTGTGCGATCTAACCCGCGATCCGATAGGAATCGACGCAGACGGCCTGCCTGTCATGCTGTCCGATATTTGGCCCGCAGATGTCGAGATCGCGAGGGCGTCGGCCTGCGTGACCGCCGATCTCTACCGAAACGCCTACGGCAAGGACTTGACGGGTCACGCCGGATGGCGAGAGGTCGCGAGCCCCACTGGACTGCACTATCGATGGTGCGCCGACAGCACGTTCTTGGCGCCGTTGCCACTCGATGAATTTGGCAGAAATAATGCCGCGAGCGATGTGATCGATGGCATGCGCGCCCTCGCGGTCTTCGGCGATGGCATCACAACCGACCATCTCTCGCCCAATGGAGAGATCAGGCCGGATACACCCGCTGCGGCCTATCTGGCGGAGCGCGGGGTCGCGCCGCGCGATTTCGGAACTTATGCGGCGCGGCGCGGACACTATGAGGTGGCGGTGCGCGGAACCTTTGCAAATCCTCATCTGCGCAATGAAATGCTGGATGGCGCGCGTGGCGGCCTGACCATCCTGCTGCCGGACGGAAAGAGATGCTCGACCTTCGAAGCAGCGCAAACCTATCGGGCGCGCGGCGTGCCGACGATCATCATCGCCGGCAGGTCGTACGGCAGCGGTTCCTCACGCGACTGGGCCGCCAAGGGACCGCGTTGTTTCGGCGTCATTGCGGTGCTCGCGCAATCGTTCGAGCGCATCCATCGATCGAACCTTGTCGCCGTCGGCATTCTTCCGCTGGTATTTCTCAACGGGGTCGATCGCACGTGCCTGTCCCTCACCGGGCGCGAGGCGTTCCGGCTGCGCGGCTTGAGCGCCGGCATCGCCTCAGGAGGCGTGCTCCAGCTCGACGTAATCCGCGAGTCGGGCGCCACGGATTCGGTCGCAATCGGTGTCGATCTCGAGACTGATCGCGAGTGCAGCCTGCTTCGGGCGGGTGGCCTGTTCTCCGTTCTGATTCGCGAACACGCGGCCGACGGCCGTGTGGCTCTACGATAGCGGTTGACGTCAGGGCAAAATCGGGCCTGACGATCACGCATATACCCAAGACCGCGCTGCCTTGAAGGCGCTCTTGGGCCAGGGCAGGCCGTAATGGTCACGCAGCGTCTTGCCCTCATAGGCTCGGCGGAACAGCCCGCGCCGCTGCAACAGCGGGATCACCTCCGCGCTGAAGATGTCGAGCATCGACGGCAACAGGGGCGGCATGATATTGAAGCCGTCCGCCGCACCGTCGGTGAACCAGTCCTCGATGAGGTCGGCGATCTGCTCCGGCGTCCCGGCCGCGGTAAAATGCCCGCGCGCGCCGGCGAGGTTCGCCAGCAATTGCCGCAGCGTTGGCTTCTCGCGCCGGACCAGGCTCAGGATCACCTCAGTGCGGCTGCGTGCCGCCTCGACCGAGGAGGGCTCCGGGAAATCTTCCGGCACCAGGGGGCGGTCGAGCGGCAGGTGCGAGAAGTCGTACCCGCCGAATCGCCCGGACAGCCGCTTCCGACCGACCTCAGGGTCGGACAGTTCATTTAGCTCGCACGTCAGATGATGCGCTTCGGCTTCTGTCGAGGCGATCGTCGGACTCAGTCCGGGTAGGATCAGGACCTCGTCGGGCCGGGGCCCCTCGGCAGCGAGGAGCGCCGTCAGGTCGGCATAGAACGCCTGGGCGGTCGCCTTCTCCATGTGGGCAGTAAACACCGCCTCGGTATGACGTGCCGCGAAGCGGCGGCCGGTATCTGACGAACCGGCCCGTACGAAAACAGGCCGGCCCTGTGGGCAGCGGGGGAGGTTCAGCGGCCCCGCGATTTGATAGTACTTGCCCTCGTGGTTGATCGGTCGGATGCGATCAGGCCGTGCATATTGCCCGCCGACCCGATCATCGACGACCGCATCGTCGGCCCAGCTGTCCCACA
>JASHYD010000024.1 GCA_030043175.1 Xanthobacteraceae bacterium
GGCGACAACAACGAAAGCAAAATGCAGATCTCGCGATCTCAGCCTGCGGCGGCGCCTTTTTTCGACGTTAGCAACTGACTTGATCTGCGCCATAACTGCGACGTGGCGTGTCGTGGGACACTCATCGCGGAGCGGCATGGACCGGCGCCGATTTTCTCTGGATCGTTCTGGATAATGCTTGGGAGGGAAGGCGATCAGCGCATCGCGGAGGCCACTTGCATCGGTTCCGCGGTGCTGCCATCGAACGTCATGCCGTTGATGACAGTCTGGACGATAACTCTTCGGCGCATGAACTCGCGGATCGCGTCCACCACGTCGGCGTAGTTACGCCCAAGGGGGTCAACCCAGCGCACGCCCAGCGTGTCGCGGTTGCGCAGCATGTCGAGCAACGCTTGCCCTCGGGACGCTCAGCGAGCCTTGTGCTCGCGCCGCTGATACCCTCATCGGCAACCACCTTGTCGATTTTGAACCCGGCTTGCTCGGCCTGGGTGCGTTGGTGGGCGGTGGTCTGTTCGGCGGTGGATACGCGGGCGTAAAAGACGATCACAACGCAGAGCTGTAACGCAGAGCAACCCGGCAGCCGGTGCCGTTGGGCATCATCTAACCCGTGCGTTACGGCTTTGACGACGAGTCACGTTGACTCGGTAGGGCGCACCTGAACGAGACAATGGCAAAGTCGCAATTTCTTTCACACACCCTCGCGGCCTATGCGGGCTCGGACGCCAACGCGGCCCTTGCCCCACGGCACCCCGCGCTCCCTCCATGGGACCAACGTGGCCTTAGGGTCCCATAAGCGTGGCTGAAGAACAGGCCAAGGGTCTTCACATCGAACGGCTCCATACCATGGCGAAGGTCCGCTGGTGCGTCTGGCTTCGCGATTGACATCAGTTAGCGTAGTGTTGTGCAACGCGCTGGTCGCGTTTGGGGCGCGTTCGCCATTGTTTTGTCGGAATTTCGATCGAAAGCACCAGTCAGATACGGAGGGAGCGGGGCGGCCTGCTCGTTCCAACGAGGGGATCAGGCATATGCGCAAAACTTTGCAGTTGACCGTTGCGATTTCGCTCGCGACCTCCCTGGGGCTGACGCTCCCCGCTATGGCGCAGCAGCCGCATGAGCAGGGCCAGAACCATCATCCGGGACAGCCCGGACAGCGTCCGCCGGGACAGCCCGGACAGCGTCCGCCGGGGCCGCCCGGAGGACATCCGGGGCAGGCGTTCCACCCCCCGGGACCCGGTGGCCCGCATGGACCGCCCGGTCCCCACGTCGTTCATGCGCTCGGCGAGCGCGGCTACAGCTTCCGTGGTCCGGGCGGCGTCCGCCGCGAGATCGCAGCCTTTAGCCCGCGCGAGCGCGAGATTTGGCTCGGTGGCCGCTGGCATCACGACATGCGTTTTGGTCGGCTCGGCTATTGGTGGGAGGTCAACGGCGCCTGGTATTTCTATGACCGGCCATTCGAGGGCCCGCCCGCCTTCGTGTCCGAGGTCGAGTTCATGGACGACGGCCTTGTCGGCGCACCCGCACCCGTGGTGGTGGCACCCGCGCCAGCGGTCGTCGTGGCACCGCCACCGGTAGTGGTCGTGCGTCCGCCACCGGTCGTGTGCGTCGGTCCCCTCTGCGTGCGGTGACCGCCGTGATCGCACTCTGTTAAACGTCACCGCGGTGCATCTTTTTCGCAGTGGGGTGGATCGTCGGGTCACCCCCGCGATGGCGCACCATGGGCCGGGCCGAGCTTCGCCTGGTGTTGCGCGCCCGGTTTTCTCTTGAGGCGGAGCATGGCTTGCGCGACCAAGTCAAGGCTAAATAATATTGACAAAGATTAGGGCCATCGGAGACGCCCGACGGCTCTTTCATTTTGATCAATTCATCAGCCGCCGCGGGCCTGGCTCCAGCGAGCGTTGACTACTTGGGAGCCACGTGGACGGCGCCCACAAAGCGCAGTTAGCCGGCTAACGCTCGATGGAGGGGCCCCCTTAGGAGATAGCGGGGGAACTGCAGCGCGACCAGCGCAAGGAGCACGCTCTTGCCGACGCAGGTCGGCGGTTAGCGATTTTCCGGTACAGTGACTTGCCGCTCGGTTGCCATCATGATCCCCCTAGAATGGAGGCCCGCTGCGGGACCGGACCCTGGACCACGTATTACGTGGTGTTCACGCTGCGCCAAGTTGGCGGCCGACGCTTCGCCCAGCCTGGGCATGGTAGAAGGCACCACCGTGCCAAGGAAGCTGAAAGATCGCTGTTTTCACAGGGAGGAAGTCATGAGAATGAAGACGGCTGGTACATTGGCGTTTTTTGTCTCGTGTATGTTCATCGGTACCGCCAGCGCTCAAGATCTCGGTCCGCAGGTCAAGAAGCTCGCCGATGGCGTCTACGTTCACACCGGAAGGGGCTTCGAGTCGAACAGCGGTATCATCCTCACCCAGGAGGGTGTCATCGTGATCGATACCGGGCAGAACCCGTACGAGTCTCGCAACATCTGGGCGACAGTCCGCAATCTTACGTCAATGCCGGTTCGCCTCGTCATCGATACCGAGCCGCATCCTGATCATACGACTGGCCACTACATGTTCTCGCCGCCCGCCGTCGTCATCGCGGCCGCCGGCGCGGGTGAGTCGATGCGCGCCGCCGAACGCAGTGCCCCCGATCGCATCCAGCGGCTCGCCGCGACATCTCCGGAGTTCAAAGCGGCCCTTCAAGGTTACCGATTCGTCACGCCGCAAATCGAGTACCACGAGAGGATGACCATCAATCTCGGGGGGCGAACCCTCGAACTGATCTACCTCAAGGGGGTACACAGCGAAGCCGACACCGCCGTATGGCTGCCAATGAGCGCGTGCTGTTCTCGGCATCCGCTTTCGTAGTCAATCAGATCAATATTCTTCGTCCGTTTGTCACCATTCCGGATATCCCCGCCGCCGGAAAAATGATGAAGGCGCTAAACCCCGAGTACGTGGTTCCGGGGCACGGCACGCCCGGCACGGTGAAGATCTTCGAGGACGGCGAAATGT
>JASHYD010000288.1 GCA_030043175.1 Xanthobacteraceae bacterium
CTTGTCGCTTCGGCCAGCACCGTCGTTTGCTGCGCCGACGATGGCATGGCGAAAACCGACGCCGTTGCGCCTGCCGTCAAGGCCTGAACCAGACCGCGCCCGCGCGCACCTTCTTCGAGTTGTTCGGATTGGTGACACGTGGTCATGTCGGCCTTACTCGTGAGTTTCAGCAAAGCGACAGCGGGATTCGTCGTATGACAGAATCGCGCATTGGCCGAGCCTTGAACAATCCCAGCACGGTCGGGTGAGCCGATTAATATCCGCTTTGACGGATTGCGCGAGCCTGTGCGGCACACAATCGGGGGATAAACAGCCGCCGGAGGTGCACCGCGGGCTTGTCACGTGAGGGCTGTCAGCCAATACCAGTCAGCCGATAGAAGCGGGTGGCAGTTCCCGCGAAGAGATCGGCCCTTTCCATCCTGCTCGCGCCTCTCGTGAGGAGCTTGCAGGCGTTCCAGTACACCGGGTAGCTGAAGCCTTCCTTGTCAGGCGGGAAGTTGCTTTCAAACATGCAACGCCGCGCCCCGAAGGCTTCGATGCAGGTCTCGACATAGGGGCGGATCGCATTCGCCACGGTCTCGGACGATGGCGGCTCAGCGAGTTTTTCGAATCCGAGACCGTTGACGGCTTGGCCAAGTCCGCCGACTTTGACATAGACATTTTCGTGCGCAGCGAGCGCCTTGATCGACGCGGCCCACCGGGGAAATTGCTCGTTTAACCTGCCGGCATATGCGCCGATTCCGACCAGCCTGCCGACGTGATTGAGCACGATTTTCGTGTCCGGGAATGCGCCGGCAAGGTTCGCAACGTCGTTAAGTTGCGGGTGCAGGACCAAAGCGTCGAACGAGAGTCCGAGACGGCTGAGGACCGCGAATCCCTCGCGAAACGTCATGTCGCCAAGTAGCCCGGGCGGGGCCGGATTGGCCGGATTGAGGAGTGAAGTATCGGCGTCCCAAGCCGTGCCATAGCGAACGCCGCGGAATCGGTCGCCGCCGGCACGCATCAGCGCAGCAAGCACCGGCTCGACGCGGCTACCCAGCCTCAGATCGGCGTACCCCACAATACCCGCAGCGACCCTGGTCTTACCGCAGTATCCGCTGGCGCATATCGCCGCCATCCCATTCACGAATTCGGTTTCGCCGACTGGGCGCATCTCGACCGGACCGGAGTCGCGGTACATCGAGTTGGCCTGCACGAATACCGTTGCAACAATGTTGTGGCCGGTACGGGTATCAGCCAGGAAGTCATCCAGCATGTAGCGCCATCCCGGCCGGACCCAGAGGTGGTGATGAGGGTCCACGATGGGCAACTCGGGTTCGAGCGCAGGCTCCTTGCGCCGATCCAACCAATCCTCGCGCACCGGGCTTGGCGGCGCCGGCTGTTGCGCCGCTGCTGTCAGGGGAAAGGCAGCCGCTGCACTGCCGAGCAAAGTAATGAACGCGCGCCTTTTCATCGTTGCCTCCCGTTGTGTTGCGGCGGCTTGCTCCACGTTGGCTCCGCGGTCGGGACAGCGCAATCGGCTACGTCCGCGGCTTCGCAATGCTCACCGCACCTTGCCGTAAAGGCTACACCCTTAGTCGATGTTCGGAAAGGGTATGATGAACAAGCGCCAGTTCGTATGCGCATTTTGCCCGCCCGTGACGTGTCCGGCCCTGGCCTATGAGGCGAGTCGTGGATTTTGGCGAAGGTCTCGGCTCTACAAGTCGGCGCCGAACAGTAGACTGGTGACCGCGGTTACCCGGGTCAGGACAAAAAATATTTTGCGACAGCATTTGGACTTGCGGGCTCCCCACAACCCATCGCATCCCCTCCGAGGAGGACGCGTCATCGGCAAATTCGATGCTCCGTCTGCTGTCGATGCAAGGATGGGCCGTCGCCTCCCTTCTGTCTCTCAACGTGACTAGGCGATGAGCCGTCCGCGCCCCTATCGACAGATTCAATCGGCCAGTTTAGCTGGAATTTAAACCGGCACTGACATTATGCCGTCCGTCCATCCCAGCAGTCAGTCGGGAGAGAGGGCTTTCGATTGGCCCATCCAGGAACCGCACCAGCGGCCGCAGCAGTGAATGCTGAGCAGACCATCGGCGCGTCGCGGTGACGCAGCCATGGCGGCCCTTAAGCTGATTCGTGCGATAAGTTTGCTCTTTTCCCGAACACCAGCTGGCCGCCGGGGGCGCCATCGATCTCTCGGTGCGGAACGAGCGGCTGCACGACCATCATAGCTGGTGGTGCAGCGATTTCGATGCCCAGCTCCTGGAAGCGCTTTTTCATGCGACGGTTGAATTCGCGCTGCACACTCCATCGACCAGCATCGGTGCATTCGATCTGGCCGAGGATGGTGACCATGCCGGCATCGATCTTGTCGACACCCCAAAGCGCCAAGTCGCCCCTGATCAGGGACTTGAAATCGGGGTCTTGGCGCATTTCGGCAGCGATGTCTTTGAGCACCTCGCCGACGCGGTCGGTGTCCTCCTTGTAGGCCACGTTAATGCTGATCGAGGCGTTGCCGATACCGCGATTGGTGTTAGTAACGCTGGTCACAGCGCTGAACGGGACGATGTGGACGGATCCATCATTCGCGCGCAGCCGGATGCTGCGGATCGAGAGGTTTTCGACCTTGCCCGACAAACCGGAGACGGTGACATAGTCACCCACCTGCATCGCATTCTCCAGCAGCAGAAATATCCCAGTGATCACATCCTGGACCAGTTTCTGCGAACCGAAGCCAATTGCCACTCCGACGATGCCGGCGCCCGCCAGCAGGGGTGTAATGTTAACACCAATCTCGCTCAGCGCAGTCAGTCCAACCACCACGACGATTGCGACCAACAGCGTGGTGCGCAACATCGGCAACAATGTGCGCAGCCGCGCCATTCGGGAATGACGTGCCTCGCGGCTGAGCTGAGCCAGGTGCCGGTCGATCGCAGTGTTCGCGACCTCCCAAATGACGAGCGCGATCGTGCTTGCGACGACGACGGTGACGAACGACGATAGCAACCGGTTGCCGACCTGCCCGGCCTCGAACCAACGCAAGGCGTGGATGCCCCAAACCTCGAGTAATACCAGCACGGTGAAAGTTGCGATCACCGCAAAGACGGCGCCGCGCAATGCCGGATAATAGCGATTAGCGTGCGCCTCCAGCGTCGGAAAGCGCATGGCAATTTCCGGACTGATCCGGAAGATGCGATCGAGCCCGCCGACGGCGACGATAGTGGCGAGGCGGGCAGCAATGAGTACCCCCACCGTCGCAAAGAAATACTGCAGGATTAGGGCGTAGCCGTTCTGCACCCGCATCGCCCACACCACCCATAGCCCCATCACGAAGAAAATGGCGGCGAGGTGCCAGAAATCGGCGAGGCGATTTCGCAACGCAGCGAAAGCTCCGCGCGCCTCCGGCGCTCGAATCAAGTCGGCGACCGCGCGGCGGCACTGCAACAGGATGATAACGAGGAACAGATGAACAACCAGTATCGCCATTCGCACCAGCGCGGCATAGCCCCCACGGTGAAGCCCGAGGAGTCGCGCCACTTGAGCTATCGCAATGCCGAACACGGCGACGATGACGATGCGCTTGACCCAGACCTCGATGTAGGCCGCAGTCTCATCCCGCAGCCTGAGAAGGCGGAAACGCTGCCCCCTGGGCAGTATGATCGTACGCGTGACGCACATGATGAGGCGGCACATCACATAGGCGTGGATCACTGCCAGGATCACAAGCCGTGTCGCTATGGGCGTGCCGAGCGGCGTGCCCAGCAGCACGCTGCCGGACACCGCGAAAACCAGCACCGGCAGAAGATCGAGCAGGAGATGTGCTATAGCGAAGGGCAGGCGCTGTAACAGTCGCCAGCTCCGCGCCGACTGTGCGGCATTGCCGCTCACGCTTCCAACCGTTTCCGCAACGGGCTGCTCCTGCTTGCGGCACACCTGCTCGGCAAGGCTTTCGAGTGCGGCCGAGGGGCGCTGCAACCCCCGTAGAGAAAGCCATTCCAGCATCAACGCAAAGCCGAGTACGACGAACAGCTTCCACACCGCGTCGACCACCCGGTCCCGCGCATAGGGGTCGCTTGCCGTCTCCTCGACCCAGCGCCATAGCACCGGGAAATGGGTGATGGTCCGCGCCGCTGCCTGGATGTTTTCCGATATGGCGCCGATCCACTCGGATACTTGAATGAGCATCTGCGCGCCGAGGCCATCGGGGGTGGCCCTGTCCTCAGGTTCGTTCGCCAAGACACCGGGCTCTTTTGCGCCGATGGTTGCTGGCACCGGCGCGTTTGTGATCGACGAGTTCTGCATCGACACCGCTGCGCCGGCGATCGCGTGCAAAATTTCCACAGTCTGCGCGCGCTTGCTTTCATCCTGAAGGACCTCGAGAGCCTGGCGTGCCTGCTCAGGCGTCACCGCGCTACCCTGCGATGGCGGTGCATGCGATGAAGACTCAAAACCTTCCCCGCTGGCGCCGCGTGCAGCGATGCCTATCAGCAGTCCCGCAAAGACCAACCGCAGAAATAAAACGCTAAGCTGTTGCAATGCAGACCCCCGAGAGCTTGTTGAGGCGGTGCTAGCATCATAGAAATGGGGCAGTATGACGCCTACTGCAGCCTTCACCGTTATTAGAACTTTTTGTTCACGACCAATGACGCAACAGCTTGTGGCGTTTTTTTGCCCATTCAAGAAAGTTCCAGCGTCGTGCACCCGGCGTCTCCTCTGCAGTTTCGCATGATTTCCATCGGCAACTCAATTCCTTATGCTGCCGTCGCACGCCGATAGCCAGCGCCGTGAAGATCGGGTGATCTCCCCAACTCACGCTTGCCGAACGTACACGTCGGCGGCGTGTCCAACGAATTTTTGCCATAGAGCGCCCGGTCAAGCGGACCGAACCAATCGACCGCGCTGGACGCGATCTCTGCTGCTTGCGCTTTGCGCCTCTGAGCCACCGTTCCTGTTCGCGAGACATGCAAACTATCAAAGGAAAATGGATTCGTTGAAGCTGGACTAATAGTGACTCGTAATATAAGCCCGAAGCGATAACCAGTCACCATACAATTCGTCGCTCTGGACCGCGCACAATCAAGTTGCGGCAACGCTGTTGCCTGCTAGCTGCGCAACCACCTCGAAATCGGGGACGGAACGATCGACCTTGCCAGCTTTAAGAGCGCGAAATGCGGTCTGGGCTTCCCGCTAGCCTCGCTGAATTCGGAGCCCGCGCATGGTCGTCGCCAACCGCCCGAGGAGGGCTTGTGCCCAGCCAACAGCAATATGGAATGCGGCTGCTTCTGCGAATACTGTCACAGATTTCATTAATGAAATTTGAACGGTATACGTGACCAAGATATAAAACTTTAATTATCGCGTTATCAATTTCACTTTCGGTATAGTTTATATCTTGACTTGTGCCCACTCATCTAGGATCGACGTGTCGCGTCATCGGTATAAGCACCCTAAGCGGCGCTGTTTTCATAAGAAACGGTTAGGCTGATCAAGACCGGCCGGGGCGCGCAAAAGCCGCCCGCCACATGGGGCCTTCGCGATACCGCTGGTAATTTTTCATGGAGGTAAAATCGAAAAAAGCATCGAGGCTTTGACTAATTCTTCCGAACGCTATGAGGTAACGCCGGTCGATGAAACACAAAATAATATGTGAGGCATGATCTGCCTTTTGGCTGAGGCGTTGAACGTGTCGGTACGGGTGTGACGCCATTGGCAACTGAGGACGGGATGGGCTATCCTGCGGCGCAATTAACGGGAGGTTTGGAGATGGCGGAAGGTGGTCAGGTAGGTGAGCGGCTGGCAACGATGTTGCAGCATGCTGCGGAATCAGCTGAGAGCCAACCCGAAGTCACGCTTCGAAACCTGAACGCTCAGGGCGAGCTAACGAAAGCGCAACGGGAAGCAATCGAGGCCCAAAGGAGAGCAGCGGAAGCTGAGACAAAGGCGGCCGAAGCTAGCATAGTCAGTGCTAAGGCAGCGGAGAAGGCGGCAATAGCGGCGGATAGAAGCGTCAAGTATATGCTTTGGTCGGTAATCGTTGCATCAATCTCGTCCATCGCTTCGGCCGTCTCCGCGTACTACTCATATTGGAGTGCAGTGCATCCGAGGTGAGGGCGAGGACCATGGAAGGGACAAGGGTTCAATTAACCTTTAGGAGAAGTTGCAGACCTCAGTCCTGCGCCGGAAACGTCGCAGGATTATTGGTCTGATCTGGGTCCGGAGCCCTCGTTCGCTGGATTGCGGCCGGCGACGGGACCGGGTCGAAATTGATTGAAGCCGCACGCCGATCTGAATACCGAAACGGTATACGAGCAATATCGGGAAGGTGTCTAGATTATTGGCAGCAAGCCTCACGAAAGGCTTAATCAATTGGCAGGTGCAACAATGGTGTTAACGTTCCAGAAAATTTGACTACGCAATAGTCTTCGGCTGGGATCGCCAGAAGGGCTTGTTTAGTTCTCTTACAGTTCCATCGCTAGCATTCAGAAAAGGGCGCTGCCATGACCGAGTTTCGAAAAAAGGCAGAAGAGTGTTTGCGTGCTGCGGAGAAGATGCGCGATCGGGCCGAGCGAATAGCAATGATTCGAACCGCTTGCGACTATATGGATCTGGCCGATGAGGCGGCCAACGCCGATTGTGTCCACGGAGTCAAACCTACTCGCGACAACAAATAGTTGAGGGACAAGCAAAGATTCGCCTCCAAGGATTTCAGGGTCCCCCATGCCGGTCCCCCATGCCAAAGTGATGCCGCATATATTCATTTTTCAGGCCAGAATGGATGGTTAGGTGTTGGTCGTAAGGCCGGCGTCATCCGGGGGGCTGGGACGACGAGCAGAGACTTGGTCCTGCGGCGAAGACCTCCCGCGAGCTGCTAGGGCTCGCGACGCCATCGACAAGGCATTTGCTGGGAGGCGGCGCGACAACGTTGCTTGAAACAATTGGAGCTAGGGTCAGTACCGATCGCGGTGCTGGCGACAGAGGGCCAAGGACGGAAACAAGCGCGCTTGCTGCAACGCCCCAAGCTGCACTGCCGAGGCCAGCCTGCCATAACGATAAGCCCAGCAAGCTGCCGAGGATCACGCTGGCGAGAAGGCCTAAGAGCCAAACTGCTCCCGTTCTCATGGGCTGCTTCCCTCATCCCGCCTGCGTAAGTCAATGGCTAGCACCAGCTGGCGGCCGCATGCAGGGGCTGCAAACGACCGAACACTCGGTCACAATCCCGACATTAGAGATTTGTTCCCTCGGCTTTCGGAAATTTTCTTCGCGCACTCGAAAGCCCACCGGTTCCGCTGCCGACCGCGAAAGTCGCACGCTGCGCAAATAGATTGCAATGACGCATAATAACCACTTCTGGTCGCGAAACTCAGGCTTCGGGGGAACAATTTGAATCCGGGAGGGTTGTCACAGCCCAGAACCGCCGAGGGAACTACATGCGCCGAAAGACTATATGCCCCGAACGGCATCGCCACTGCTGATGGGCGGGAACAGCCGCGGTTACCAATCGATCAGCGTGACTCTTAGCCGTCAGGTTTGCTGATTGAAAGCACGTCAAGAGACCCTGCCGATCGCATATTGGGCTGCCGATCATGGAGTCCCGAACCGAGACAATCGACGACGAAATTGCTCGGATGCTCTCAATAATGAGAGAAAACTGTACAGGAAAACTGCACAGGAATTAAGAGTAACTACAGCAGGTACAACCTCACCGGCCCAGACGGTCCGACAGCATGTAAGGCATGAGTCCGGCCTTAGCGAATGAACAATTGAGATCAATCCATGACTGCAGGAACACTCCACTTGAGCGCGGCCAACCCGTCTCGCGGCGATCGAGAGCATCGGCCCAAGCCGCGCCGAAATCACATTTCCGCAAACCTCCACTCTGGAACGGCGGCATGACAATTGTAGTGAGCAGGAAAAAATAGTCGCTGATAAAGTCTGAAGGGGACCTCAGGTGACGGACTATAGCTTCGGTATCGAAGAAGAGTACTTCATTATCGGGCGTCGGACGGGGAATATCAAGGCTGAGCTTTCGCAGGCTTTCATGAAGGCCGCGTCAAAGCAGCTTGGCAGCCAATTGACGAAAGAGCTCCTGCAGTCGCAAATTGAGGTTGTCACTCGCCCCCTCCTTCATGCGGAGCAGGCGAGGCAGGATTTGTTGCTTTTTCGCAAAACGCTTGCCGACGTGGGCCAGAAGTACGGGATTGGCATCTTGGCTGCTGGAACTCATCCGCTCGCCCGTCCAGATCAACACCTCACCACCAATAAGCGACGATATACGAAAGTCATCAAAGAGCTCGGCATTGTCGGTCTTGGTAATGCGCTCTGCGGGTTGCACGTTCACGTCGCCGTGCCTGATCCCGATTCTCGCGTCGAGATCATGCATCGTTTGGTTCCCTTCCTTCCAATCCTACTCGCGTTGTCCACCTCCTCCCCGTTTTGGGCTGGAATTGAAACCGGCCTGCTGGGTTATCGAAATGCTGCCAATGACGCATTTCCACGTTCCGGATTTCCGGAAATGTTTCGCTCCGGCTCAGAGTACGAGGAGTACGTTCAAGCACTTACGGAAGCCAAGATCATTGCTGATTCGACTTACATTTGGTGGGCGTTGCGCCCATCGCTGCGCCACCCGACGCTCGAATTGAGGTTGACCGACTCTTGCACTGCCATTGATGATGCGGTCGCGATCGCTGGCTTGTACCGGGCTCTTGTTCGACATGTCGTCGAGCATCCCAAATTGAACGCTCAATTCTCGGCGGTCGTGCGCGCGCTTACAGAAGAGAACCGTTGGCGCGCCCAGCGCTACGGCACCGCAGGGACGTATATCGACGTGGTGACCAGGGAGGCAAAGCCTTTCAGACAGATATTGGATGAGACATTGGCACTTGTACGCCCTGACATGACGGCGCTTGGTCTCGACTCGGAGGCGGCTCATCTTAGGCGGATTGCAGCAAATGGGACATCAGCGCATCGGCAGGTTTCGCTCTATCGCGATTTACGCAAAGCGGGCGTGTCGCGCATCGCGGCCCTCAAGGAGGTATGTCGCTGGCTCTGCAGCTCGACCGAAGCTGGATATTTTGTCCAGAACCAGCCACGGGCGGATGCTGCTTAAGGCATACTCCACCGAACTGGCTTGAATCGAACCGAACGCGGTGGAGCACGGAAACTGCAATCACGATGTGAGCCGCAGGTGTGCGCCCACACGGCGGGGCGTTTGTAACACAGGCCGGTTCTCGTCCATAGCGAGCTGAGACTCCCGCTGCAATTTTCAACGCACGCGCAAGCAGAAGTCTGTTCTTGGCCAGACGCGCTGCCGGCGCGCCCGCGACATTGAAACCTGCGTGATCCATCCAACTGTATCGGACGCACATCGCGGCGCGAAAACCGATCGCCTCGACACTGGATTGCTCAAGACGCGTCTGCATCGGCTGGTTGCGCGGAGAACTCGATCACTGTCGGCTGGTAGCAATTCCGCGCCGGACGAAGAGGGTGCGAAGCGGCTGCGTCTGTCCAAAAGCCGGTAACTGCACCAAGTCCCCGAGTAAGCGACGGTTCGGTTGACCCGAGGACATATTCGACATGCATGGCTTTGTTTCATGACGCGGCTGACTGTGCTGAGATGATGAAGAGACTGAATGCGTCGGCGCGCTGAGGCAGTCACAGGGCGTCCGATCGCTGAAACTCACCTATAAACTCTCCACAGCCCCGGATATCTGGGGCTTTTTTCATGTCTTCCACCATGCTGTTTACTTCAAAAGTAACGACACCGTCACCATTTATTCGTTAGAACATGGAGTGATTTCTATGAGTGCAGCAAAGCATGTCCTTGCCGAGTTACGGAAAATCCGGTTTGGCATCCGCCATAAAAAGGGCGACGCGCTAAACACCGCCGGCAAGAACTACGGATAAAGGCTGACTTCGACCGTCAACTCGCCGAGGTTGACCAGCATATCAAGGCAGCGGAGGCAGGCAATCTCACGACAATGCCTCTTCCCACGCCGAGCACCACCGCCCCCCACCCCGCCCCAGCTCAAACAACCGCCCACGGTTACACGCGATCAGCTCCAACGAGCTGGCGGATTTATGGTGACCCCGGCAACCGCTGCATGAGAACGAAAACGCTCCAGTGTTTAAGACAGGACCAAATAGGCACCGATCAGCCCCTGCCGTAACCGGCGGCATCAAGCAACCGAAGCCAAGAGACTTTTTCGGTATACGGCCGCAAGCTCCAAAGCGTTCCAAGCCGGTGAACTCGATGCCATCGTTCGAGGAACAATCCAAAACCAACAAAAGCAAGAAGAAAGGCTAACCCATGGACAAGCCCGGTTACGATTCTCGCGTTCGAGTGCTTTGGCCATGCCCGCGCGCCAGCCCTCGGCGATGGACTAGGATGCGGGATCGGGAAAGATCTCCTCATCGCCTTGCTCCAGGCCATCGAAGATGCCTCGCGCCGCCGACTCCGGCGCTTCGGAATGTTGAAGCCGCGGTTCATATCGGTGTCGATCGGCCCGAGGATCACGGCGTGGACCGCAATACCTTGGCCCGCCAGGAGCGTCCTCAACGACTGCGTCATGGTTAGCGCAGCTGCTTTCGACATCGAGTAGCCGGGGATGACTGGCAAGGGCGCGAGCGCCGCGAGCGAGAGGTTATTGACGATAGCGCCTTTGGAGCGTTTAGCAGCGGCAGGAACTCGCGCGTCACTTTGAACACGCCAAACAGGTTGACGGCCAGGTGCTGTTCGATAACGTCGAGGTTGCTCAGATCGTCATAAATAGCGACGCTAGCATTGTTGATCAGGACATCGAGGGCACCGATCTTATCGACGGCCTGTTGAATTTGCGCAGCGCTGGTCACATCCAGTGTCAGCGGCGTTGCGCGCTCGTCCGCGATCTGCGACCTCGACCCCGCGTGTTCCCGCATAAACACGGTTGGCTCCCCGGTTGAGTGCCTCACCGACAAGGGCACGGCCGTGCCTCGATTGGCGCCGGTGATCAAGATGGTCTTGCTCGCGATGTTGATGACATCCTCCGATTGGTCCAGACTTGGCGCGGCTGGTCATTCGTGCCGGCCTCGTCTGTGAAACCGGCCCGGGGGCTGAAACTCATCGGTCCTTGGTAATTTTTTGCGATTGGTCACTTCGCTTGAACGGCAAACCAGGATTTGTGCCGCAGCCCGCATTCGCAGGCGCAGTAATTTCGGAAGGGAAGGCCGCACCCTTTTGGCGCTAGTCGTCGAACATCGCTGCCCGATGGCGCCTGGTGGAATATCGTCGGCCTCGATCGACGCGGCGCGATCGCGCTGCGGCAGAAGGGGGCAGAATGTGGTGTCACTTGCGGATCAAATTCACCCGAGGTGCTCGATTGGCGGGATTACAGCTCATCCCCCTGATGGCTTTCGCCCCCAGCGGATGCCGGTGCCGCAAGAGATGGTCCGGTTCCAGACCAAACGCCCCTTCCTTTCGATCAGGAGCCTGATGTAGCTTCACTCGAGTGCGAGCGGAGAGAGCAATGAAGATACAGCGTCGCCAATTTCTGCGAGTAGCGGCGGGCGGCGCCACCCTTCCTGCCGTGTCGCGGATCGCGTGCGCGCAGACCTATCCGACCCGGTCCGTCACAATGGTCGTTCCGTTCGCTCCGGGTGGGACGACCGACGTCGTTGCCCGCATCGTCGGTGAAGACCTCTCGCGCGGACTCGGGCAGCAGTTTGTCATTGAGAACGTCGCCGGAGCTGGTGGTACTACCGGCACCATCCGAACGATGCGCGCCAGCCCAGATGGCTACACCATCCAGATCGGTCAGATGGGGACCCATGCAGCTGCGGTGGCGCTCTATCCCGACCTCGCCTACAAGCCGGATGTCGACTTCGAGCCAATCGGCATGGTCGCCGGTCTGCCTATCGTAATCACGGCGAAGAAGGAACTGCCGGCCAACGATCTGAAGGAATTTATGCTCTATGTTAAAGCCAATGCCGAGAAGGTGAACGTCGCCCATGCTGGCGTTGGCTCGATTACACATTCCACTTGCCTGCTGCTCAATTCCCTTCTCGGCATAAAGCCAACGTTCGTGCCATTCACCGGCGCCGCACCTGCTATGAATGCATTGCTTGGTGGGCAGGTCGATTACATGTGCAATGCCATCCCGGACGCCGTTCAGCAGGTTCGGAGCGGTGCGGTTAAGGGGTATGCAATCAGCGTTGCCGAACGCAGTCCGAGTTTGCCGAGTGTTCCAACAGCTATGGAAGCCGGCTTGCCGGAGTTCCGGGTATTGGCTTGGAACGCGCTATTTGCGCCCAAAGGGACGGCGAAGCCGGTCCTCGACAAGCTCACCGACGCGCTCGACAGAGCGCTCGACGAAGAGAACGTGCGCAAGCGACTGCTCGCACTCGGGTGCAACATTCCGGATAAGACAGAGCGTGGCCCGCAACCGCTTACGGCTCTCGTGAAGAGCGAGATCGCGCGTTGGACGCCGATTATCAGGGCAGCAGGCATTAAAAACAAATAGAATCGGGAAATTTTCGAGAAATACTCCGTAGACTTCATTGCTCGAATACGGACTTCCGGTAATGGAATGGTGGGGCCGTGCTCCAGCGAGTGATGCTCAGATCGGGCGAGTGTCAAAACGGAGCGCCGCCAGATCCAACAAATCAATCTCGTACGACCATGAATCACGGAGGTGCTTCCTCGCACACGCCACGCCTCACATGTCAGGCCTCCTCCGCAGCGGGCTCGCAACAATCCACCGTAAGAATATTAGGTCTG
>JASHYD010000025.1 GCA_030043175.1 Xanthobacteraceae bacterium
GCAGCCGACAAGGCTGACCGGCGAAACGACCCCAACGCGAAAAACTGAATTTTGCGCCGGAAAGTAGCTAAGCTAATTCTGCTCACTGCTTTGCTAAGCGCACGCAAGAGGTCCGCACGGGCAATGACGCCGACATGCCGTCCATCACGAATGACAGGCAATCGCTTGATACCGTGCTCTTCAATCGAGTGTCGAAAGGACTTCTGGGCAAGCAGGCTGAGATCGAGGTCACGGGACTGCCATTCGGCGATCGCGTGGCTGCGAAGTGGCTGCCGTTGCTCGGCATCACCTATGATCCGAAGGACGACCTTGTGGAGATCGCGCTGGAAGGGTTGGACCACCTCATCCACCAGCCACGAGAGATCTCGGTCGAAGATGGTCCGGAAGGGCTGACTGCGATGGAGATCGTCGGGGCCGATCAACGCCGGCAAATCGTCAGGCTCAGGGAGCCATTGATGCTCATGTGGCATTGACGCGAGTGCTATCCTTTGCAGACGGATATTGGATAGCTTGCAGAACGAACCAGCGGATCTCGCCCTCCGTGAGGATCCACTTCATGGTTCATGCAGTATAGCTTCACAAAGCCAATGGCAGATGCCGATACTCGCGTTTGTGTCCCTCCTATTGTTCGTCATCGGCTGAGTTGTTTTCAGTCGTCCTCGCCGACCTGGACTCGCGAGCCTCACCAAGTTTGCGGCTCAGTTCACATATGGCGGTGATGCTGGGACGATTCTGAGTAGCGTCGTCAACATCCCAGTTAAATGGCCTGCCGGCGCAATAGCTTGCGCAACTCAGCAAGCGGGCGCGTGTTGATCACATCGTCCGCTGTCAGCCAGGCCCGCCGCGCCTGGTCGATGCCGAAGCGCATGTACCGAAACGCATTGACCGAATGCGCGTCGGTTGAAATCGCGAGCTTGACGCCGGCTTCCTTGGCCGCATGGGCATGGATGTCGTTGAGATCGAGCCGATCTGGCTCAGCATTGATCTCGAGATGGCAGCCAAACTCGCGGGCGGCGGCGATGACGCGCTCCGTGTCGATCTCATAGGGTTCTCGCTCACCGATCAGCCGCCCGGTCGGATGCCCAACAATGGAAACGTGGCGATTTCGCATGGCGCAGATGACGCGATCGGTCTGGGCCTGGCGCGGCAGGTCGAAATAGGAGTGCACGGAGGCGATCACGACATCGAGCTCGGCTAGGCTTGCATCCGGCAGGTCGAGGCCTCCGTCTTTGAGGATGTCAACCTCGATCCCCTTGAGAACGGTGATGCCGTCGAGCCGCTCATTCAATCGATCGATTTCCTTGGCTTGGCGCGACAGGCGCGCGGGATCGAGACCGTGCGCCATGGCGACGCGTCGGCTGTGGTCGGTGAGCGCCATGTACCTGTAGCCGAGCGCACGCGCACCTTCTGCCATGGCTTTGATGGTGGCGGTGCCGTCGGTCCAGTCGGAGTGCACGTGAAGGTCGCCCCGGATGTCCGACTGACTCACGAGTCGTGGCAGTCGATTGCTTTTGGCAAGCGCAATCTCGCCGCGGTCCTCGCGCAGTTCCGGCGGAACAAAAGCGAGGCCGAGCTTCTTGTAAACCTCTTCTTCGGTCGAGCCGGCGATGCGACGTTTGCCCGCAAACAGGCCGTATTCATTGAGCTTCCAGTCGTGCTCAATGGCAAGCCCGCGCAGCGCGATATTGTGCGCCTTCGATCCAGTGAAATAGATGAGCGCTGCGCCATAGCTCTCCTCCGGTACGGCGCGGACATCGACCTGTATTCCGGAGCGCAGGATCACGGTCGTGCGGGTTGGACCATGCGCGAGGACCTCGGCGACGTTCTCGTAGCCCACCAGCTTGTCGCCGACCGCGGCGCCATCCTTCGCCGTCACCAGCACGTCGAGATCACCGACCGTGTCGCGTCTCCGCCGATAGCTGCCGGCGACGACGATGCGCCCGCCATTGCGGAGAAAGCCTACCAACGCCTCGGCTTCGGCCTCCGCGACCGAGAGCTTGAACCGCCTCTCGGCCCTGGGCTTTTCGAGTGCCTCGGAAAGCTTTCTGGCAATAATGGGACCGAAGCCTTTGAGCTCACGCAGGCGTCCGCTTTTGAGGACCCGGCGGAGGTCGTCGAGCGTGCGCACTTTGAGCTTGTCGTAAAGCAACTTGGCACGCTTCGGCCCCAGTCCAGGCAGCGCGGCCATATCGCCTAACTCACCGGGCAGCTCTTTCTTGAGGTCATCGAGGAGCACGAAATGCCCGGTCTTGACGATGTCAGCAATCTTGCCGGCCAAGTCCTTGCCGATTCCGGGAAGCTCCGACAGGTCACGTCCGGCAGAAAGCAGGCTGCGAACGCTCTGCGGCAGGCCCTCGATGACGCGCGCCGCGCGGCGATAGGCGCGGACGCGAAACTGGTTCTCGCCCTGGATTTCCAGGAGTTCCGCGGCCTGATCGAACATGGCCGCGATTTCCGAGTTTTGCACCGGCATGTCGGACGACCCATCAGGCCAAGTCTGCCGTGTGGGACCTTCTACCCACTCCTAGCCTTGGAAAACCGAACGATATTGATGTGGGTCAGGTTCGGCCGGACGGGGTTGGAACTCTGTTCATGCTGCTCGACTTCGGCGGAACGAACGGCGCGGCTGATTTTTCCGCGCGAAGCGCCCGGGCGCAGAGGTGCTCAATGCAGTCCCAGCGCGGGGCTGTGCCCGATCGGTTCTTAGGGGTTTGCAGGCTGTCGGAAATCGGGCCAGAGACAGCGGTCGCTCCTGCCTGGGGCGGGCCCCGGAATTCTGTCATGACTACAACCGATGTGCCGTCAAAATGGACCGAATGGAATTGCCGATGTCCACGCAAATTCCGGTCCGCCGGCCCCGGTGTGTCTGTTTGCTGGACTGGCGGTTGCGCCTGAGATTGCTCGTCAGCTCGTCAAGCTGGCGGCATGTATCGAAGGACCATCACTCCGTCTGGTCCCGTCGGCGGACGTGCACGTGACGCTTGTCCCTCCCTGGCGCGAAACGTCGGTTCCCTGCGGCGATCGAGAAGCTCGGTCTCGCACCGCGCGCATGTGAAGCCTTCTGGCTGACGTTGCGGCGTGTCGGATAGCGATCGGCTATTTCCGCGCGCGCGGGGCGCGGGATCCTGTCCCGACAGCGATCGCCTTCACGGCGATCGTCGCCGTCCTTGACACGGTCGCCGGCCTCGTGCTGCGCGATTTTGCGATCTTCAGCAGCTTCGCCGGGACGCGGCTGCCGTTCGGGCTCGTCTACCTGGCGACGCGGGTCACCGGCCTAACGATCTCGATGATGCCGCCGCCGCGCCCCGCAGTCGCAACTGCCCTCAGCGCGGGCGTTTCGCGAGGGCATGACTCAGGTGTCACCGCTTAGGTGGGGCAAGCCCGCTCCAATTGACGTACGTAACCCGAAAAATGCCCTGGGGAGCATCATCATGGCCGACCTGAAGGTGCGGGTGTTCAAAGGCAATAATGCGCAGCCGGCCACTACGGTGACGATTCCAAGCGGCGTCCTGAAGATCGCAAGAAACCTAGCCCCGCAGCGAGCCATGGCCGCGCTGAGGGCGCAAGGAATCGACCTTGATGAAATCGTCCGGCTCTCGGAGGGACCCGAGGCCAAAGGCAAGCTCGTCGAAATCGAGGACCACAGCAAGGATGAGCGGGTTATCGTCTATTTGGAGTAGCACCCAGGGAGCAAGGGGCCCCATAAGCTGTTTCGCACAATCGCATGCGCCGCGAGCTCCCACCCCTATGACCCTCCGCCATAGCCGCAATGTGCTTGCTCACAGTGCCGAAATGATTGGCGTGCCCGTAGATGAAATCGCGGAACTCATGATGCAGCTTGGAGGGAAGGTGCTCCACGACAATTCCAGAACGGCCTAACCAACCGCATCGAGTGGTGGCTGATCGAAATGCATTCCAAATATCCCGACACTTTCAATACTGGGGCGTGGAGCGCCACCTTTCGGCCGTCTGACGTTTTTGCCGGGCCCCGAATAGGGACCCGAAAATCGAACGGTTGGGCCCTGCTGCACGAACTCGGAATCGATAAGTCTATGCGGCCTCTAAAGCCGTGGCTATAAGTCTGTTATACGTAGCTTGTAATCAGAATGATCGTAGTGGTTGCCTCGTAAGTATCTCCTCTGGGGTTTCTTTGACGGTCACATATACCTCGTTTACTATTCCACTCACAAAGAAGACCATAGTTGTTTGCTCTCCTTTTGCTTGCCTTATGTGCGTTATATTGTCCATGTTGATTACTACGATTGAATCATCAGAATCTGTTACTTGTTTCCAGATAGCCATAGTTACTTACTCTCTTGTCCTTTGTATGTCTTAGAGCGTCATTCACGCGCTGGCAGCATTATTGTCTTCAAGTTGTGATTACACGTTAGCAATTGCTCCTTCTTCCGATCTCGTCTCCAAAGAGTTTTACGCGTAGTATTAGCTACACGCTCCTTCTTCTTCGCAAAGTCAGTGAGGAAATCATTGGTGAGTTTTCATTAGTTCGAATGTCACTGTTCCGCCTACTGCCAATACGTATTTAATATCAAGACCATTAGCAATCCAGTATCGCTTTTCTTGCTCCAGCATTTTTTCCACTATAGTGGTATCACCTGGATCAATCTTAGCATCATTGTCATACTCAACCATCATGCGTATCTTCATGTTAGCACCTTGCATTAGAGGAAATGCTAGACTCAGACGAGCAAAGAAGCCCGTACAGAGGTTTTAGACTGGGAGAGGCGCGGGGCGTATTAGTTGAATATGGGTTATTTAACTAGGCGCAATAGCGGCGGAATTCGAGGTGCCAAGATCGATACCAATGACGGGCATGCCAGAACCCTCGCAGCCTTCCCACAACACAAATAGCCAACCCGGGCCGACGAAATTTGAGCCAGGTCAAGTCGCATGGAGTTTTTCTGTCCGATGGGCCTGGATTCAAGCCGCCCCATTGGCTTCGGCCAATGACCGAGCCGGCCGAGATCACGAATCAATCTGTCCGTTTCCAAGAAGCTAAGGTCGAGGGGTCATGACGCGCGATCCTTTGACGGTTGCGGAGGATACCCCGATTGAGGAGGCTCGCCGCTCGATCGAGGAGCGCGGCATCAAGCGACTGCCGGTCGTGCGTGACAGGCGGCTCGTCGGCGTCGTGGCGCGTGCTGACCTCGTTCGTGCACTAGGTATCGCGGCCGGCAGAATCTCTCGCTCAGACGAACGCGCAGCGCGCGCCGAGGCGCTCATGACCAACTTGCAAATGGAATCAATCATGTACCGCTCACGCTCGCGGGGCTGAAGCGGGCGGTTCAATTCGATGGGAAGGTTTCACAAGCTCTCCAAGATCGGGCTGGCCGCCGCGCAGCACGGCGTTAACGTGCTGCATCACACAGCCGGGAGCATCGATGCAAAATCTGTTCCCGATGGCCTTGCATCGGTAATTTCGACTGCTGAGCGTGGTCCAGTGGG
>JASHYD010000289.1 GCA_030043175.1 Xanthobacteraceae bacterium
AAGATTAGCGCAGCAAATGGGAGTTAAGGTCACGGCCGGGCGGGATCCGAAGCGGCGCGCGCGTGAGTAGTGAGAACGCAAACAAATCGCGCCCCAGAGGCTGGCAGCGTCGCTGGATGATGGCCTGGCCGACCGCCCAGACGGCTTCAACGTCTCTGACGAACATGACCGAGCAGGCCACTGGAATTCGACAATCAGGCGTTGATCTCAAGCCACCGCAAGTGGCCGAAGCCAGAACGTTGCGGAAACGTCGAGACACGACGTCGGCAGGCAGGGTCGGGAGAGCGAGCGCAAGCGAACTGCTGCAGAGTTTGTCGAGTGGGCTCGTTGCCGGTATCGTGCGTGGTCCGGAGCGCCAACCGTTGAAGAAGCCTGGCCACAAATCGGCGTCCACGCAATCGATCCGGATCACAGGGGTGCTGTGGCGGCCCCACCGTCGGCCGCAGCGTCAGCCTGGAGGGTGTGCCGCCGTAGACGACGAACGTCATCCACGGCGCCGAACGTGTGAGCGACCGTGGATTGCTCAACGGGCCGGGCGCCGTTGTCGAGCCGTGCCTCCAATGGCTAGCCATGCGCTGCGTTTAGCACCTTTTTAACACGGCGCCGTATCGGCGTACCGCCCAAACGCCGAGCGAAGAAATCACTAAACAGGCAAGCTTATGGCTGTAGACAATCTGCGGCCGCGAATGCGCGCGAGAACCCCCTCGCTTTAGCCCTAAGGAGCGCGCTCTCCTTGAGAACCATACCGGATTTCAAGGCGGCGCCGGCCGGTTTGTCCTGCGTGAGGATTGGCTAATCGCGGTACTTTGAATATCATTGAGCCGAAGTCTGCGAGGGAGGGACAGCCATGGCGACTATCGGATCATCGCGGAGGGCTTTTATCAAAGCAATGGGCGGCGTCGCCGCCGGCGTGACCTGCGGCCGCGCGGTGGCTGCTAAAGCCGAGGACTACAAGCCTCAGGATCAGAAGAAACTCACACAGGCCGCCGCCCGGTATCAAGATCGCCCAAAGGAGTACGAAAGTTGCGGTAGCTGTCCGTATTTCGTATTTCCTAAGAGTTGCGTCCTGGTGGACGGCGATATCAGCGCAACCGGCTGGTGCCCCATGTATACGACGTTTTCCCCGCTCGATCGGGGCGCGCATGCCTAATGAGCGTCGGCGGGCCTTATCTGCTCGCCAACCGTTTCCTAGCGTTCCCACAAAGCTCAACTAACCTCCGCCTAACCTTAAGGTTCTCACTCCAAACAGGGATCGGTGGGGCTCTTTGTCTCCGCGCTAGATCTCGTGGGCGAACAGCGCGCACCCTTACTTCCTAATTCGCTTACGAGTTCTGATGCACACTATGAGATTTCATAAGGATGCGTCCGAGTTGGCGGCGTGCTGGCCGTTGGACGTGAATCGTAGGCACTGGGCAATGTCGCCGATATGAGTGCGCAACAATCGCTTTTTTTACAAGAACTTCACGGCGGCATTTTCCAACCGGAACCGCGCAGCCGATCGCGCTTTTGCAGGGCGCGCATTATGGTAGCTAAGCGCTGTCGACAGTAACGAATGTTCAACAAGGCGGCAATACCGCTTAGCAGACCGCACTCTCCTTTGCCGGGTGGGCGCAATCCAGCTTGAGGTTTCGCCGCTGGCGATGACGTTCTCGATAAAGGTTGCCGGCCACGAAGCTGATGACGATACGGCGATGACCCGCCGCAAAGGCGAAATCACCCGCAGCGATCTCAAGCGGAGCTGAAATCACTCGGTGCGCTCAGAAATGGTCGCATCGTGTCGCGCTGTCGCGGCCGACAAGGTGCGGAGCGTCGCAAGTCCGCGGAAAGATCTCTGTACCAAATTTCCGCGCCCCGCTCCGGCGAGGACCGTGTATGCAGGAGGCACCGTCACCCCGGGTCGCTATGACAGCGCTTGCAAATATCATCTCACTGTTTACTGCTGCTGAGGGTTCGTGTCCTGGTGGTGCTTGGCCGAATCGCGGCCGCAGCTCACCCAGCCTCCTCGGCAGTGGGTCACGTAGATGTTGTCTGGATGCCACCCGGAATGATGACGGTAGCGCCGGTCGGCGTGGGCCGCGGGGGCTGAGGGACAAACCGTGATACCGATCGCGACGGCGAAGACGATGCGCATGATGCTAACTCCGTTCGAGATCTGAGAAAGAAATTCCGGATTTACGGGCGTTTCTAAAGCTACATGACGCGAAAAAGTGGTGAACATTGCTGCCTTCCTTTTTTTCGCAAAGGAAAAAAAGCGGCGCCCGGTTCCTAAAACGGGACCACGGGCCAGGGGAAGAGAGAATGCCAAACCTTAGGCGCTGCGAGGTCTTGTAATGAGCGCCATGCGGAACAGAGGCCAGTTCCGGAACTCCTGTGTTATAAATCCGACAGAACTGCTAAGGTTTCTTTCTGGGAGCCGATCACGGTCACTTGATGCCGTTGCCGTCTGTTCTTTGCTGGTCGGATCGGCAGAGATGGCGAATCAATCCGTCCCATCACGCTCGGCGGCCGCCGCGATGACAGCGACTTCGTGGTGTTCTGCTTTGGTAAGCCGGAAGACGCGGAGGCCTTTGCCGAGTGTTTCGATAGGGAAAGGTCGCCTGTCCAGCCCTAATTCGCTTCAGCGCGCCGACCCATTGAGCCTCTTCATATCTTGGCACAGTCAGCCGGTCACGAAATAGAGCCATGCATGTCGAATATGTTTTAGCATTCACCGAAGCATCGCTCAGCGGCTACCGCTCGGGGACCGGGTGCAGTTTACCGGCTTTTGGACCGGTGCAGCCGTTTCGCCGCGCTTTGCCCCAAATGACGAGGTCGATTTTGGTCGCACCATGTCGCGCTTGCTTGCGGCCGACAATACTCCGGGTCAGACCTGCGGCGATGCGACAGTGAGCAGGATGTTGTCGGGCGCAGGACGCGGCTCGCGTGCAGGAACATTCCGGGCAGTTAGCAATTTGCTAATCAACCTCCGTTGGCCAACCGAGAATGGGAATAGAACATGTCCGATCCCCGCTACTCCGATTCACGCCGGAACGATGAGTTGCGCCGTTACGGCGTCGAAGCGTCTGGCAGAGCCGGATTCTGGCCGTGGCTAACGGCGGCCCTCACCGCTCTCGGGCTTCTAATAGGGGGGATTATCGGATACAATTGGGGCTGGGGTGACCACGAAAAGAGGGCTCAGTCGAGCCCGCCTGCAACGACTGGTTCGGCCCCATTGCAGCAACGACCCGCGCCTCAAACTCGGTGATATTCGGCATCGCCGCCCGCCTCAGCCGGGATCGTCGGGCTGGTGGGCGGGGCGTTTATCGCTTGGATGTCGTGTCGACAGCAAGACTCTCCAGTTGTTGCGACACGATCCGGTATTCGGACGAGGGGGCCGAGAAGACCGGCCGCATGCCCGCGCGTCATATGGCGGGGCACCAGGCGAAGAAGCTCGGCAAGATTAGTCGCGCGACGTCACTGTATGAGCACAGGAATAGCGAAATCTCGTTGCGCATTTTAGCAACGAGCATGCCAAGACTCACAACGAGGACGAGGCCAAGAAGAATTCGGTATGCCAGATACAAAAGCAGCACCGTGACAGCAAACACCGAGGAGGCGCGACTTACTCGCCACGACGACGTTTCAAGGCGCGAGAATCAGGCAATGGCAAGATTCCCGCGCAAGGTTGAGGCACGGCATAGGGCCGGCGCAGCCGTGATCGACGATAGATGATTCGCGGCCGGAGTTATCCGGTCAGCATGGCGCTTGAGCCATGACCAACAACAAGGGCGACGACCGCGAGCCCAATAATTGCACCCAAAACAGGCTAAACCCGAGAACATACAGAACATTATCCGTTACACCCTGTCTAACCTCGTCTCTCCATAATGCAACTGGCTCAATAGGCACCATATTGTTGTTGATGGCGTTTCTGAGGTTCTTATTGGTGGCCTCCAGTGCTTGCATCGAGATGTTGGCTGCGTCATTGAGGCCTGCGATGGAAACAGCAAGGCTCCGCACCCTGGTTTGGCTCCTGTGTACCCCCTACGTGTAGATCTCCCGACTATCATTGTGGACAGCAATCCGCCTGTAACGTGAGCTCATCAGCCCGGTGGCGTGATCATGTCTGGGCAAACTGAAGGCGGTGTCGTGTTACACTGTCAAGGTACGAGTAGTCACCCGCTTGCCCGCATCAGCCCCGCGCAAAAGCTTTTGCAAATGTCCGCGCGCGCAAAACCTTTTGCGGCTGTCCAGCACAATTTCGGATAAACTAATCCTGTGAACCGATCGACATTACCCTGGTGGCCTGGTATGCCGCTTCAAAGCTCGGAGCTGCGTGCGGCGTGACGTGCCATGGCTTCACCGATAATTTTTGCGGCCTATAGTCAGTACTCGCCATATCTTTCATTTGTCACGATATGGCCTTGGTATCACCGCTGCCCAACGGATGATGACGCTCGATTCCAGGGCGAGCAAACATCGCCTTGGCTGGGCCCCAATTCACAATAGAAGTGAATTTCAGGGGTTGAACGACTTTGAGCGTCAGCATCATTATGAGTGAGATAGCCATTGGTTTCCCGGCAACCGCCATCGGGATAGTCGGTCGATATTGAGCGTGTCGGGCGCGCAAAGCCAGAGTATGAAGATTAGCAAGCAGCAGAGGTAGCGCAGGCATCGATGCGGATGACTCAGTCGGCGCTAGCGCGAGCGTTTCGGCAGGTTCGTGCGCGAATTTAGCCCGCTCGAAGGAAGCATCTCTATCGCCACGGTCCCTACGGACGTCGCTGAGCGCGAAAATCGCCACGAGCAGCTCGACCTGGGCGCAAACTAGCTCTCCAGTGCCGGCGAGCTTTTCAGAATGGCTTGGCAGAATTCGACCGTGTCCTCGAACTTCAAGCCGGCCACGTGGAGAACCGCGGGCTATCAGCCGCACTCAGTTCGAGTCGGCGACATGTGGTATAGGATGAACCACCTCGGACCGCTGGGCATATATCTGTCGATCGCGGCCGACCTGTACGATGTCGCGCATGATGCTGCGCAGGGCGACATGCTGGCTCTTTCCATCATCCTCAGCAAACGGGACAATCGAAGGGCAAAACATCTAGGCCAGCGTGGCCATTCTGTGTCGGACTAGGTCCTGTGGACAATAGAGGGGAATTCCCACCGACTCGCTAATGTGATTCAAGATCGTAACTGGGGAGGGCGATCTTGATTCGGCGGGCGTTGACGACGGACAAGTGGCAGCGGATTGAACGACTTAGTTCAGGCAGGAAAGGCGGTCAGGGCCGCCACGGCGGAGACAATCGTTTGTTCGTCGATGCCGTGTTGTGGCTGGGCCGCGACTTGTCCAGTCGTCAGGATGAGGCGGACCGGATTCCCGAGGGATATCGACAGCGATGCTGATCTTGCTGCTCAGGCCTCCGCGGGGAATGCCCGATCGCCTCATCTTCGCTTCCCGCTTTTGAGCGCCGCGGCTGCATGAGGGTGCGAGCGTGCAGTAATGGAATCGATGATCAGGCATTCAAGGTCAGAATTTTCATTGGGCGCGGTGAAAAGTCGCTTCCCAGACGCCCTTCTTGGCCCATGGTCGGAAACGTCTGAACACACGGCTCCACTTATCGAACTCTTCAGGCAGATCGCGCCCCAGCGCGCCGGCACGGAGCGACAATTCCCTGCTTGACCAGACTATCTAGCTCAGCACCCGTCAGTGCGACTTGGCGAACAGCGAATGGACACGTGCAAGCGCTCCGATGCGTCTACATGAGTTCCCCCTCTCACTGCTTGTCCCATTATTAACGCTACGAAACGGCGTAACTGACGATCAACGCAGTTGAGCTTGAATGTGTGGATGAGTGAGCATGTCCGCGGGACACAGTGATGAATGGATACTGAAACCGGAGCCTGCCCACATGCTCGCGCAAATCGCCGAGCGCGAGATCGCCAGGACTGACGATCAACGCAGTTGAGCTCGAATCTCTGGATGAGCGCGAGCATGACCGCGGAGCGCAGTGATGAACGGATGACTGGAACCGGAGATCCGTCGTCAGGCAATAATCGCAACACGATGATCCACGACGCGCAGAGATGTTGCTGCATCGATCTCGGCAACGAGTTCTGGATGAGCGTGAACGTGACCGCGGTGGGGCGGCGATGAACCGGAGACCGTTCGTTAGGCGATGAGCGCAATCCGATGGTTCAACCGCGACTCATGATCGAGCTCGACGCAATTGACCCGCATAGTAACGGCCTTACGTTTGATCTTCATCCCAAAGTAACTATGCTTAGGCACAAAGGAAAACGCTCCATGATCGACCACATGACCATGCGTGTATCGAACTATGATAAGTCGAAAGCGTTTTATCTGGCTGCTCTCGCACCGCTGTCCTACAGCCTGATGGTAGAAATGGACCAAGACGGCGCGAAGATCGCAGGCTTCGGTTGGATCCGGTCCGACGGTGGCAAGAAGATCGATTGGTGGATCGTGCACACGCCGGCCGCTCTCGATCTTGCCATCTCAGGACCGACGCACCTGGCGTTACTGGCAAACGACCGGGCTGGGGTCGCCGCGTTCTACGAGGCAGCAATAGCGGCCGGCGGGAAGGACAATGGGGCTCCAGGTCTTCGGCCGGATTACCATGCCGACTACTACGGCGCCTTCGTGCTCGACCCCGACGGCAACAACATTGAGGCGGTCTGCCATGTTGCCCAGGGGGCCGCAGGTCATCGCCCGGCTTGACAGAAATTCAAATGCAGTTGCTGCGGAATAGACGACCGGCGCAGATGCGTTGGTGCGGCGACCAGTTTCCGCAAATATTCCAATACTCCAGTCCGCGATCTGTGAAGGGGGTGAGCATTTCTTGTTGGTCAGTCCATTGACCCAGAGGCTGTCGTCTTCGGGCTCCACGTCGAGTGCAGGGTCCAGCTGGTCGTCCTCCACGGGCCATCGTGAACGCGTGAGCCGCGCCGCCATTGATCAGTCTCACAGGGCTCAGGCGGCGTCAGCCATGCTGTGGTCGCTCTTCCAGTGCCATAGCAACAGCGCGCGAAGTCGGCGATCTTGTGATCGCCGATACGTGCGAGCACGTCTGCAAGGCCAGATCTGAGGATCAACGTCGTTGAGCTTGCAAGTTTATGCCGGACAGCGAGCTATGCCGAGCGGACTCTTTTGGGACGCGGCCGAGCAGCGCCGCCGGCAAAAGACCGGCGAGATAGAGCCGATCCCATCCACTAGCAAGCGGTATTTGGGGCCGGGGAGGGGGATTCGGCCTTGGTTTGCTGCCCCGACGCTGACCGTGCAGTGATCGGCAATATCAATCTTTAGCAATATCAAAGCCTTACACAGATGCAAGCGCGCAGGCCTAATGAGCGTGGCGACGCTCATTAGGCCTTCTTGAACGCTGCGTAACGAAAAGGTTCGTTACGGCCTAAGCGGCTCAATATGGACAATCTTGCCCGTCTG
>JASHYD010000290.1 GCA_030043175.1 Xanthobacteraceae bacterium
GCCGGTGCCGATCCTGACCGGATTCGGGTCGCCACTGATGGGACGGCTCAGTTCGCGGATCGGCGGGCGATTGCCGTCGGGGCTCGGCGCGCTCATCGTAGCGGCCGGGCTCCTGCTCTATCTTCGCGTCGGCGCGGTCGATGCCAGCTACTGGCGCGACGTGCTGCCGCCGACGCTGGTGGTCGCGCTCGGCATGGCTGTGTGCGTCGCGCCACTCACGGCCACGGTGATGAACTCCGTCAATGCCGATCATGTCGGCGCGGCGTCAGGATTCAACAGTGCGGTGGCGCGTCTGGGCGGATTGATCGCGACCGCGCTCCTGGGATTCGCGTTCGCCGAGCAGGGATCGGGCGCCACCTTGGTCGCAAGCGCCCACGTAGCCGCACTCGCCGGCGCAGGTCTGGCGGCACTGGCGGGTGCGAGCGGTCTGCTCCTCATCCGCAAGCTGCCCGCCAAGGAGGTGGTGCACCGGTGAACGCAATCCACACAACGGTGACTCCGGTCATTTGATGTCCAGCGTGACAGTGGTGAGATAGCCTTTCGAAAGCAGTTTCCATGCTCCTTTTCGTCGAACTGCGCCTCAACGGCCTGCAATTCGGGTTGCTGCTGTTCCTGCTCGCCACCGGGCTGACGCTGGTGTTTGGCATCATGGACCTTGTCAACTTGGCGCACGGCTCGTTCTACATGCTGGGAGCCTACTTTGCTGCGACCTTCGTGGCGCTGACCGGAAGCTCTGTGCTCGGCGCCGTGCTGGTGCTGGCGGCGACCCTGGTGGTCGGAATGGCCGCCGAGCTGATCGTGATCCGCAAACTCTATGGCCGCGATCACCTCGACCATGTGCTCGGCACTTTCGGATTGATCCTGTTCTTCAACGAGCTGGTGTGGCTCATATGGGGACCGGCCGGCATAAACCTGCCGCTGCCGACGTCTCTCAGTCAGTCGATCGAGATTCTCCCGGATGTATATTATCCAGCGTACCGGATTGCGATCGTTGCGGTGGGAATCGCGGTCGCCCCGCCTCTCTATGTCGCGGTGATGCGCGCATGCGTCGGCATGCTCATCCGCGCCGGCGCGTCCAACCGCGAAATGGTCGGTGCGCTCGGCGTCAACATCCAATTGCTCTACACGTTTGTGTTCGGCGCCGGGGCGGCTCTCGCGGGTCTTGCTGGATTGATCGAGGCACCAATCCTCACCGCACAGATCGGCATCGGCGAGAACATCCTGATCGTCGCCCTGGTGGTCATCATCATCGGCGGGGTTCCGGGGCGCCTTCATGGCGGCGATTTTCGTCGGCCTCGTCGATACCGTCGGGCGCGGCTTCCTGCCCGAACGTTCCGCCTCGTGATGACACCGGCCGCAGCGTCCGCACTCGCCCCCGCGCTGTCATCGATGCTGATTTATCTGCTGATGGCCGTCGTTCTCGCGCTGCGCCCGCAAGGCTTTTCCTGTGGACAGCAAATGAGCGCGTTATTTCTTGCCGTGCTGCTGGCCTATGTGGTCGCCACGGGTCAATTCTTCCCGCTCTCACTGTTCACCCGCGTCCTCATCCTGGCGCTTGCCGCAACCAGCCTCAATCTTGTCTTGGGTTACGGCGGCATGGTGAGCTTCGGCCATGCCGCCTATCTCGGCCTCGGCGGCTATGTGACCGGCATCCTTGCCAAGCAAGGCATAACCTCGGGGTTCGTGCAGCGGCCGTTGGCGATTGCAGCATCGGCAGTGTCCGCGCTGATCGTGGGCGCACTGTCGCTGCGCGCACGCGGCGAGGCGACCGAGGGTCTGGCGCCGCTGATCCGCGAGGAAATCTGGCGCTGCCTTATGGCACTCAAACGGGCCGGCCAGTCGATCTTCGTCATCGACAAGAATGTCGACGCGCTGATCGAGATCGCTGACCGCCATTACGTCAGCGAACGCGGCCGCATCACCTGGAGCGGAACGTCGCGCGGGCTTGTTGCCGCCCCTGATGTCCACCACCGATATCTCGGGATTTAGCAAAATGGCTCTGGCTGACAACGGCTTCCTCGACATCGGACCCAGCCGGCTCGAGTACAAAATGATCGGACCTCGCCCCGGTGAAGCCGCGACGTGGGTGCTGCTGCACGAGGGCCTTGGATCCGTTGGGCTATGGGGCGATTTTCCAAACCGCCTTGCGGCGGCGACCGGCCTCGGAGTGTTCGCCTATTCGCGCTCCGGCTACGGCCGCTCCAACCCGTCAGTGTTGCCGCGGCGTGTGACCTTCATGCACGAGGAGGCCCGCGACGTGCTGCCCCGCGTGCTCGATGCCATTTCCCTACGCCGCGGCATCCTGCTCGGTCATAGTGACGGAGCGTCAATTTCCGTGATCTACGCAGGCAGCGTGGCCGACTATCGCATCCGCGGCCTGGTGCTGCTGGCACCCCATTTCTTCACCGAAAAGTTCGGCGTCGCCGAGATAGCGCGCATGCGAGAGGCCTATCGGACCACGGATTTGCGTGCGAAGCTCGCAAAATGGCACGCGGACCCGGACAATGCATTCGAGACCTGGAGCGGCCCATGGCTCGAGCCGGCTTTTCAAGAGTGGGACATTACCGAGGAGCTTGCCTACATCCGCGTGCCGATCCTCATCGTTCAGGGCGACGAGGACCAATACGGCACGCTGCGACAGATCGAAGTTGCCAAGGAGGAGTGCTATTGTCCGGTGGAAACCGTGATCTTGAAAGGTATTCGCCACGTCCCGCATCGCGAGGCGCCGGCGGCGACCACGACCGCGATAGTGGATTTTGCGCGGCGGCTGCAGATAGACTGACGATGGGACGGGCGGCATTGCCGAGCGCGACCCGGCACTCCATCTGTCGGCAAGGAACTGCGTCGGTCGAGTCCGCGGGCGGCGTGGGGATCGTGCATCTAGTCGGAGGAGCAAATGGTGCAAGCCGAGCAAAAGCTCGCCAACGGGGCGGCGCGCATCGACTTTGCCACCGAGCCGTCACGCTATCGGCATTGGAAGCTTGGCGTTAACGGCAAGGTCGCGACCCTCCTGCTCGACGTCAATGAGAAGGGCTCCTTGTTCGCGGGGTACGATCTCAAGCTCAACTCCTACGACCTTGGCGTCGATATCGAGCTCGCCGATGCGTTCGAACGCGTCCGGTTCGAGCATCCCGAGGTCCGGGTGGTGCTGCTGCGGTCCGGCAAACCGCGAGTGTTCAGCGCCGGCGCGAACATCAGGATGCTGGCCGGCGCAAGCCATGCCCACAAAGTGAATTTCTGCAAGTTCACCAACGAGACACGCAACGGCATCGAAGACGCGAGCGCCGCATCGGGCGTGCGCACCATCTGCGTCATCAACGGGACTGCGGCAGGCGGCGGCTACGAACTCGCGCTGGCAGCCGATCACATTATTCTCGTCGACGATGGCGCGTCAGCGGTGTCCCTGCCCGAGGTGCCGTTGCTCGCGGTGCTGCCAGGCACCGGCGGTCTGACGCGCATCACCGACAAGCGCAAGGTTCGGCGCGACCGCGCCGATGCTTTTTGCACCACCGAAGAGGGCATCAAGGGCAAACGCGCTGTCGAATGGCGCCTGGTGGACGAGGTGGCTCCGCACTCGCGTCTCGAGGCCGTCATCGCGGAGCGGGTGCAAGAATTCGCCGCGAACGCCGATCAGTCCCCTTCCGACCCTCCGTCGCCCCCCAACCTTGCCTCCCCCGCAAGCGGGGCAGGATCGGCGAGAAGGCGAGGGGAGCGCCAGGAGGGTGCAGGCATCGCCCTGACGCCATTGGAACGCAAGCTCAGCGCCGATCGCCGCGAATACAAATATGTGTCGGTTGCATTCGATCGCGCCGGACGGGTTGCGACGATAACGCTGCGCGGCCCTGATGTGCCGCCACCGAACTCGGCCGAGGAGATGGCAGGCCGGGGCGCAGCATTCTGGCCACTGCGGCTCGCGCGCGAATTGGACGACGCCGTTCTGGACATCCGTCTCAACGAACTCGACGTCTCGACCGCCGTGTTCAAATCGGACGGAGAACCGGGCGCCGTCCTCGACTACGATCTTTTTCTCGACCGACAGGCCCACCACTGGTTGGCGCGCGAAATCCGCCTCAAATGGAAACGCGTGCTCAAGCGCATCGATCTGACGTCGCACTCACTGGTTGCGCTTATCGAGCCCGGCTCTTGCTTTGCCGGCACGCTTGCCGAGATCGTGTTTGCGGCGGACCGTTCCTATATGCTGATCGGCAGCCGCGACGGAGACAACCGGCCGCCGGCCGCGATCATCCTGGGAGAGGTCAATCTGTCGGGTGCGCTTGCAATGAGCAATGGCCTCGACCGATTGAGCACGCGCTTTCTCGGCGAGCCTGAGGCGCATCACACGGCGCGTCGGGCGGTCGGCAAGGTGTTGGAGGCCAGAACCGCGGAAACGCTCGGCCTTATCACCTTCGCACTCGATGACATCGACTGGGACGACGAAATCCGCGTTTTCCTTGCGGAGCGCGCCAGCTTTTCGCCCGACAGCCTGACAGGTCTGGAAGCCAATCTGCGCTTCGCCGGCCCGGAGACCATGGAAACCAAGATCTTTGCTCGCCTCACTGCGTGGCAGAACTGGATATTCCAGCGGCCGAACGCGACCGGCGAGGCGGGCGCGCTGTCGCGCTACGGCACCGGCCGCAAGCCGGAATTCGACACCAGACGGACGTGAAAACAATAAAGAACAACAGGAGGCCTCGATGGATGCCATCAACGTCGACTATTCGACCAAGATCCCCAACAATGTCGGGCTCACCGAGGATCGCCGGATTCTGCGGGCGCTTGAAGGCTGGCACCCCGGCTATCTCGACTGGTGGCATGACATGGGACCGGAGGGATTCCAGGAAGCGCTGGTCTATCTGCGCACGGCCGTATCCGTGGACACCAAGGGTTGGGCGAAATTCGACTACGTGAAGATGCCCGAATACCGCTGGGGCATTCTGCTCGCGCCCCATGAGGACAATCGGACGATTCCGTTCGGACAACATTTGGGTGAACCGGCCTGGCAGGATGTGCCCGGCGAATACCGGGCCATGCTGCGGCGCCTGATTGTGATCCAGGGCGACACCGAGCCGGCGTCGGTCGAGCAGCAGCGCCATCTCGGCAAGACCGCGCCCTCACTCTACGACCTGCGTAACCTGTTTCAGGTTAACGTCGAGGAGGGCCGCCACCTGTGGGCGATGGTCTATCTCCTGCACAAATTTTTCGGCCGCGACGGACGGGAGGAGGCGGACGAATTGCTGCGCCGTCGCTCCGGCAGCACCGACGCCCCGCGCATGCTGGGCGCCTTCAACGAACAGACGCCGGACTGGCTGTCGTTTTTCATGTTCACCACCTTCACGGATCGCGACGGCAAGATGCAGCTCGAAAGCCTTGCTCAATCGGGCTTCGATCCGCTATCACGCACCTGCCGATTCATGCTGACCGAGGAAGCCCACCACATGTTTGTGGGCGAGACCGGCATCGGGCGCATCGTTGCGCGCACTTGCGAGGCCATGAAGGTCGCTGGCATCCACGACCCGGAGAAGATAGAAACGGTACGCACGCTCGGCGTCATCGACCTGCCGACCATTCAAAAGAAGCTCAATCTGCACTACTCCCTTTCCCTCGACCTGTTCGGCGCTGAGGTCTCCACCAACGCCGCCAATTCCTTCAACGCCAGCCTCAAAGGCCGCTTCCACGAGAGGCGGATCGACGACGATCACCGACTTGAGAACGCGACCTATCCGGTGCTCAAGCTCGTCGGCGGCGAGGTCAAACGCATGGACGAGCCGGCACTGACCGCGCTCAATATGCGCCTGCGCGAT
This sequence comes from Xanthobacteraceae bacterium, assembly GCA_030043175.1. The sequence goes on from JASHYD010000290.1 coordinate 5,802, forward strand.
GATTATACGGCCGATTGCGCCAAAAGCGTCGAGCGCTGGAATAAGATTATCGAGAAATCGGGCATTGCCTTCAGGCTGCGGCTGCCCCATGTGGCGTTCCATCGTCAGATCGGGGAATTTCGTGATGTTCACACCACGCCCTACGGCGAACTCATCGATAGAGAGGCCTGGACGCACCGAAGCTGCCACTGGCTGCCGTCGCCGCACGACGGCCAATTTATTGCTAAATTGATGCAGCCGGTACGCGAGCGCGGACAATTCGCCGGCTGGATCGCGCCCCCCAAAATCGGCATCGACAACAAGCCGGGGGATTTCGAATATGTGAAGATTGCCGCGTAGGACGAAACGCGGAGTGACCCACCGCTTCAGCTTTCGGCCGGAGCCGGTGCTAGACCCGACCAAAACCGCGACCGTCA
>JASHYD010000291.1 GCA_030043175.1 Xanthobacteraceae bacterium
CTTAGCAAAAAATCAGAGACAGCGGCACGCGCTCCTGACACGGCCAGAGTGCGAGCGCCCGGTGCCGGGGACAGGAGAATCAGAGTGGCACCTCAACCAGGTAGCGCGTGGAGCGCTCTCGTCCACAAAAATGGGACGGCGGAGTTCACGGCCGCCTTCTCGCCCGACGTTGTCTTGGAGACATCGGTCATGAAGGCGCCGTGCGTCGGCGTCGATCTCGTCAGCGCGTTCTTCGCCGCAACGACGAAGATGTACGACCGTCTGGATTTCACGCACGAGATCATCGATGGCCAGAAGACGGTCTTAGAATGGCAGGGACAGGCCTTCGGCGCCGCCATCGCCGGATCGACGATCGTGACGCGCAACGATTCCGGCCTCATCGAGAACATTCGTCTGTATCACCGGCCGTACTGCGCCGTCCTTGAGTTCTCCACGGAGTTGGCCAAGCGGCTGGCCGGTGAGCAAAGCTGGAGAAACCATACGCATCTGACGGCACCGACCCGTTTCGTCGACGCGAACGGGGTCCGGTACGCATACCGGCGCTTCGGATCAAACGAGGGCACCCCGCTCATCTTTCTTCCGCATTACCGCGCCGGTATGGATCACTGGGACCCCGCGGTCACCGACGGATTTGCCGCGACCCGACCCGTGATCTTGTTCGACAACGCCGGGGTGGCGGGTTCAAGCGGCGAAACGCCCGACACCATGGAAGCAATGGCCGACAACGTCGCTAACTTTGTTGGCGCGCTCGGTGTTTCGACGGTTGATGTTCTCGGACATTCGATCGGCGGATATATTGCCCAAACCATGGCACTTCGCCATCCAGAAACTGTCAGACGCCTTATTCTTGCGGGCACCGGACCTCGCGGCGGCGAGCCGTCGAATGATACAAAGGTGCGGGAGTGGGCGGATTCGACAGATCCGCAGACCGGACAGAGCTCGCTCGATGCCTTCCTCTACTTGTTCTTTCGTCCTTCGCCGATGAGCCAGGCTGCAGGGAGAGCGTTTTGGGAGCGGCGGCATCTGCGGAAGCAAGATGCTGATCGGGCAAGCACGCCGCAGACCATGGCAGCCCAAAGAGCGGCCATCGTGGGGTGGGGCAGGGTCAACGGCGATCGCTACGCGGAGATCGAAAACATCAAACAACCGACTCTAGTCGTGAATGGAAATCATGACATCATGATTCCCACGATCAATTCCTTCAATCTTTCGCGGCGAATCCCTCAAGCTCAATTGATCATCTATCCCGACTCTGGACATGGCGCGCTGTTTCAATTTCCGGAGCTGTTTGTAGCTCATGGGGCGATGTTTTTAGACGGCCCGATCGGATCGTAGCCGATGACGGCGATCAACAAGCCTTCAACGAACATCAAAAGCAATGTGAATGCGCCAACACAATTCGTCGAAGCTGGAGACAATCGATATGCCTGTCGGCGATTTGGTACGGGGTCGGCGCAGCCCCTTCTGTTTCTTCAGCACTTCACGGGGACACTCGACAATTGCGATTTTGAGGGCAAGGGAGCGGGAAGGCATCCTGTTCGACAGCGCCGGGGTGGGCCGATCAAGCGGCAAAGTCCCTCGCACGGTCGGAGCATGGCGACACACGCATCGTCGTTTCTCGATGCGCTTGGACTGATGACCTGCGACGTGCTCGGCTACTCGCTGGACGGCATTGCCCAGCAGATGGTACAGGATCGACCGTCCATCTTTCGGAAGATGATCCTCGTTGCTACCGCGCCGCGGGGCGGCGAGGCTATCATGCATCTTGAGAAGCCATCTCTCGCGGTCTCACCTCAATGACGAAGTACCAGAGCAACCAGCTGGGTCAGGGACGCGAGCGACTTTAGCTCGCCAGTCGTGAAGTTCCGGGCTCGGCCCACGGCTCTAAATTAAGGAGGATTGAAACAATGCGATTTGCCATCAGAGTCAACGGAAACATACACCGCGTCGACGTCGACGCCGATACGCCGCTACTTTGGGTGCTGCGCGATGTGCTCGGCATGACCGGAACCAAGTTCGGCTGCGGCATGGCTCTGTGCGGCGCCTGCACCGTGCACATCGACCAAGTCCCAGTACGGTCTTGCATCACCAGCATCGACAGCATTGGCAATTCCGAAATCACCACGATCGAGGCGATCGCCTCAACGCCCGCGGGAGCCAAAATCCAGAAAGCTTGGCTCGATCGCGAAGTTGTTCAGTGCGGCTATTGCCAATCCGGCCAGATCATGTCGGCCTCGGCGCTGCTCGCAAGCAATCCTCATCCTGCCGACGCCGATATCGATGACGCGATGGCAGGCAACATCTGCCGCTGCGGCACCTACGTCCGCATCCGCGAAGCGATCAAACAAGCAGCACGGGGAGAGTGAGCATGAAACCCGATCGCTTCACGCTTCAATCAACCGATGCTGGTTTCTCTCGGCGCTCATTCCTGTGGGCCACGGCCGCAGGCGGAGGGTTGATGTTCGGCTTGCGCTTACCCTTTGAGGGGGGCGATGCCGAGGCGGCAGACGATTTTGAGCCAAACGCCTTTGTCCGCTTGGGCAGCGACGGACAAATTACGCTCACCATGCCCTACGTTGAGATGGGCCAAGGGACCTACACTTCCATACCGATGCTGATCGCCGAAGAATTGGAAGTCGATCTCAATCAGGTACGACTGGAACACGCGCCGCCCAACGAAAGGCTCTACAAAAACCCGCTACTTGGCGTGCAAGCGACCGGCAATTCGAACGCGATACGCGGAGCTTGGCTGCCGCTGCGCCAAGCTGGAGCCGCTGCCCGAACGATGCTTATCGTGGCAGCGGCCAATCGCTGGAATGTCGATCCGGCTTCCTGTCGCGCGCAAAGCGGTGAAGTACTACACCCGCCGACATCGAGACGCATCAAGTACGGCGAACTGGTCGCTGGTGCTTCCCGAATGCCCGTGCCCGATAAGATTGCGCTCAAACAGCCGCAGGATTTCAAACTCATTGGTACGCGGGCCAAACGCCTGGACGCGCCGGCGAAGGTCAACGGAACGGCGGTCTACGGCATTGACGTGCGGCCGGCTGGCGTGAAGATCGCGACGCTTGCGCAATCGCCGGTGTTCGGCGGACGCGTGAAAAGCGTCGGCGACGCAGCAGCCAAGGCGGTCCAAGGTGTGCGCCAGATCATTCGGCTCGACGACACCGTCGCGGTCGTTGCCGACCATATGGGCGCCGCGAGGAAAGGGCTCGAGGCGCTGAAAATCGAATGGGACGACGGGCCACATGCCAAGCTTGCGACCGAGGACATCGCACGGGAACTGGAGCAGGCGGTGCTCAATCCCGGTGCCGTTGCCGAGAACATCGGCGACGCCGACGCCGCCATGGAGCGCGCCGTTACCAAGGTCGAGGCGAACTACCATCTACCCTTCCTCGCCCACGCGACCATGGAGCCCATGAATTGTACGGTTCATGTGCGCCGGGACGGCTGCGAGGTCTGGGTCGGCAACCAGGTCATCCCGCGCGCCCAGGCAACGGCCGCGCAGGTTACGGGGCTGCCGTTGGATAGGGTTGTCGTACACAATCACCTGCTCGGCGGCGGCTTTGGTCGGCGGCTGGAAATCGATGGCGTCACGCGCGCCGTCGAGATCGCTCGGCAGGTCGAAGGGCCGGTGAAGGTCGTGTGGACGCGGGAGGAGGACATCCAGCATGACATGTACCGGCCTTATTGGTTCGATCGAATGTCTGGTGGTCTCGATGAAAAAGGGGCCCCGATCGCGTGGAAGCATCGCTTCGCCGGCTCTTCCGTTGTGGCGCGCTGGGCTCCTCCCATATTTCAAAACGGCCTCGACGCCGACACTACCGAAGCTGCGATAGATCTCGCCTACGCGCTGCCGAACAAGCGCGTGGAGTATGTGCGCGTCGAGCCGCCGGGCATCCCGACGGCGTTCTGGCGCAGTGTCGGCCCCTCACATAACGTCTTCGTGGTCGAAAGCTTTATGGACGAACTGGCAGCGGCGGCGAAGCAGGACGCCGTTGCCTATCGACTTGCGCTCCTCGACCAATCGCCGCGTGCGAAGGCGGTGCTCGCGCTCGCCGCGGAAAAAGCCGGCTGGGGAGCGCCGCTGCCAGCACGGGTCGGCCGCGGCGTCTCGCTCCAGCACGCCTTCGCGACCTACATGGCGCAAGTCGCCGAGGTCGAAGTTTCGAAAAGCGGTGCTGTACGCGTGCGCCGCGTCATATGCGCCGTCGATTGCGGAACCGTTGTCAATCCGGACACCGTGCAGGCCCAAATTCAAGGCGCAATCAATTTCGGGATAACGGCCGCACTTTATGGCGAGATCACGCTGAAAAACGGTCGTGTCGAGCAAACCAATTTCGACACTTATCAGATGCTGCGCATCAACGAGGCCCCGATCATCGAAATCTACATTGTTCCGAGCTCAGAATCGCCTGGCGGGATGGGTGAATGCGGGACGTCAGCGATCGTTCCAGCGGTTGCGAACGCGGTTTTTGCGGCGACCGGCAAGAGGCTGCGTAAAATGCCGATCAATGCCGCGGTATTGAAGGAGCCCTCGTGAGCGAACAGGGATATAGACAAGTGACAAGCGTTCTTCCTTGGGAAGAATCCTTTGGATGATGGCGATCGATAGGGATGAAACTCATCGGTCTTGTTGCCTTGGATCTTTCGACGCTTTTCCAAGTCGAGATGGGCCCCAAGCATTCGTGGAATGCTTATTGGACCCGAGCGGCTAACGAGCAACCGAGGAACATGATCAAGAGGTCCGACGAGAGGAAAATGTTGCACATCGTTGGGGCTTCAGGTTGGCCAGCTGCCTTGGCGGGCCTGATTTGTGTGGTCAGCACCGCGAGCTGCGGTGCGCAGGGCGTGCCGGCGCCCGTCGGTGGTTCCGGTGGTCAGTCGCGAGATCGTGGACACGGCGAGTTTCATCGGCCGAATCGTCGCAATCGATAAGATGGATATCGTCGCGCGGGTACCGGTTTTCATCGAACGACGCTTTTTCACGGAAGGCCAGTTGGTCAAGACAGGCGATCTGCTGTTCAGGATCGAGCAGGCGACATACAAGGCTGCCGTCGAGTAGCAAGAAGCGAATCTGGCCAAGGCTCGGGCGACGGACACCAACGCTGCGGTGCAACTCGAGCGCGGCAAGGAACTTGTCCGTGGTCAGAACATTCCGCAATCGACGTTCGATCAGCGGGCGGCCGATGCGGGCACGGCGAAGGCCGAGGTGCTGGTAGCGGAGGCCGCACTGAAGCAAGCCCAAATCAATCTGGACTACACCGAGATCCATGCCCCGATAGATGGGAGAATTGGGCTCGCGAATCATACGGTCGGCAACCTGGTCGGGCCATCATCTGGCATCCATTGTCAGCCAGGACCCGATCTACGTGATCTTTCAGGCAACCGAACGCGACATCCTCGAATATAAGCGCAGGTTGGCCGCAGATAGCGGCCAAAGTCCGCATGTTGTGGTTCACATCAAGCTTCCCGATGGCACAATCTATCCCGAACCGAATCCGCCATATCTGCAAATGCCCATGACGTCGCGCCCGATAGTGGACTGCAGGCCCGGGCGGACAAAGCAGCCTCCGCTCCGGCCGGGGGCGATGGTCTGTTCGGCAGTGGAACGCGAGCGTACAGAATGGCGGAGCGTTGGGGCACACCTTACATGGGGGCCGACGCGCACCGTGTCTCGGATTCAACCGCCGAAACAGCTTGAAGAGTACGCGGACGGGCAGCAGGAAAGTTGGGCTTCATCAGATCCAAGGGCTGCCGTGGTTAGCGAGCCCGCCCCCCGGCACGATCATGTGACGTACGGATGATGGATCAATGTCGCATTCCTATTTGTTCAAGCCCATCGTCGGAGATGGACCCGGCGGCGCCGTCGCAAGCGCCGCCGCGGCGGCCGGCGGCGATCCGTTGATCATGCGGTCGGTCCCGACCGCAGTGCTGGTATCGACAAATCCCCTCGTCACGAAGCTCGTCACATCCGCCGGGTACTCCACGGGATTGTCCGTGTGGATGAAATGCCCGGTGTCGGGATAGATCTTTAGGATTGGCGTGTTGCCTGCGAGCGTCATCCGCCTGTCGAACGGGGTGATGATGTCGCGGCCGAGGTCACTCAATCCGTCGAACGCGGTGCGCCAGGGGATGAACGGATCCTTGTTGCCGAACGCCAAGAAGATCGGCGCCTTGATGTCGGTGAGCTGACGATTGAGGTTTTTAGGGTCATCCTTCTGCAGCTCGGACACCATCGTATAAATGTCGAAGATGAAGACGTCGGCCCATTGCTCGAGCTCCTTCGGATTGCCCTTGATCAGGCCGACCCGCTGATCGGCGTAGAAGCGGGCATACTCGCTGTCCTTCATGAAGTAGCCGCTCTTGGCCTGATAAACCGCACCGGTCTGCGGGTCGCGCTTTTTGAAATAGAAGAACTCGCGGACATTTTGGTCGGTCCGCGTCAACTCGGCCGCCAGGATACCAGTCTGGTCCCAGGTCTGCTTCCATTGTCGAAGTCGCGCGCGAAGGATGGGTCGAACAGCGGCGCGGTTTTGCCGGGCGCGATCATCACTTCGCGCGGATACTCCTCAAGCCCCGTCGGCGCTTCGAGCGCAAGCCCCTCGACCGCTTCAGGCCAGGTGAGCGCGTAGCCCAGCACGAGTTGGCCGCCCAGGGAGTGGCCGAGATAGACGGCACGCTTGACGCCACGCTGGTTGACGACGAGGTTGTGCACCACCTCGCGCATGTCCTGCATGGTGCGCGCCGGGCTCTTGTCGAGATTGCCGGGTCCCGACATGCCGTAATGCGGCAGATCGGGCGCGACCACACGAATGCCACTACGCAACGCATATTGCATGATGTTGCCGTAATGGCCAGCGAACGTGCCCTTTCCATGGATGATGATGAGCACCTTCGGATTCTTGTCGGTGCCGGCATATTCGTCCATGTAACCGATCTGCCAGGTCGTGCCGGTGCTGTCGTTGATGTTGGCGTATCTTACCGGGTAGGGGTAGGTCACAAACTCCTTCCAGAACGATTTCTTGGGATCGATATTGGTAGCGACTCCCGGGACCCGGTAGTTTTTATCGATAAATTGCTGCGCCGTGTCGATCCGGTCGACATCATTCATGAAAGCGACGAATCTCGGATCGTTCTTCTTGTGGTTGATGAACGAGAACACGCCGTAATGCGCGATCGGACTCTCTTCGGAGATCAGCTCGGCGCCCGGCACCCGCTCCACGGCGCGCTCGGCAAGCTTGAAGTTCAGCCAAAGGTCGTTGGTGATATGCATCACCAGAGTTCGCGCTCGAATCCGCCAGAGGTCGGCGTTGATGTTATGGGTCTCGCCGGCTCTGTTACGCCACATGAGGTCGACCGCATCGAACAGCTTGGCGCGGTTGATCACGCTGCTGGAGGCCTTCGCGTTCGGCGAATCCCAGTAGAAGATGTCAGGCTGCACCGAAGCAAAATTCTGCGTCGTTCGGTAGGCGAAGTCATAGCCCGTCAGCGACAGCACCGACCAGCCGAAGGCGAGGCCCTGGAGCGGGTGCTTTTCTTTCGGGAGGTTGTAGTAGTCGCCCTTGGTGGCCTGCCAGACCGGATCGGACTCAATCGCCGCCGACATCAGCTGGAAAGTCCAGTTACCGACGGGGTCTTCGGCATCCGATTGGGTAGTCCCACCGATCGGCATCAACGCGCCCATGAAATCCGGATGCATCACACCCCAGACATAAGCCTGCGTACCGCCCATGGATACGCCGGTTACCAGCGCCGCGTGCGTGACCTTCAACTCGTCGCGCAGCATGCGGTAGTTCGCTTGCACCATGTCGAAATAGCTGTACAGCGGAAACTTGATGCCGAGTCCGTCGGAAGGCTTGCTCGCACCCCAGGTGCCGAGTGAATCGAACATAATAACGTAATAGCGGTCGGTGTCGTCATCGAAATCCCATCCTGGCAGTGGATAACCGAGCGAGCGTTCTGGTTTTTTGACCTTACGCCGTGCCGGCGGGTGGCGACGAGAGCAAAGCTGCGACGACGCCCTCGGGCCTGTGAATGCCTTCACATACATCGTGCGTTTGCATCAACATAATGCAGGCGTTCGATCGATCAGATCGGCGATGGGGCTTCCTTTTGTAAGCCTAATAACAGGAGAGACCGATCTCAACTTCGGCTACGAGGTTGGAAATCGAGCACATACGCGGAACAGGTAGAGCCGCCCGTTCCGTATTTTGGAACATCGAAGTATTCACATTGCCATAGCAACGAACAGTCACACCATAAGCGGCCGATCGGTACTACCGTCTAAAAAACAAGAGGCAGCCATGCAGCAGACTATCCTCATTAAACCCGATGTCAAAGGCTTCTACGAGGGCCGGACAGGCAGCGTCCAGTACGTCGTCTCCGATCCGAGAACTGGGCGGAGCGCCATCATCGATCCAGTACTCGATTTTGACGAAACGTCGGGAGCGACGACGACGCGCAGCGCTGACATGATTCTCGACTACGTGCACGAGAATCGCCTGACGGTTGAATGGGTCCTTGATACTCATCCGCATGCCGATCACTTTTCGGCGGCAAGGTATCTTTCTGAAAAGATCGGGGCGCCGATCGGCATCGGCGAGCATATCGTGCGGGTTCAGGCGCTCTGGAAGCGAATCTACAATTGGCCAACCTTTGCAGCCGACGGATCGCAATGGAACCACCTGTTCAAAGATGGCGAGAGGTTCCGGATCGGCCAACTCGACGCCGAGGTGATCTTTTCGCCGGGTCATACACTCGCGTCGATCACCTATCTCATCGGGGACGCTGCATTCATCCACGATACCATCTTTATGCCGGATTCCGGCACAGCGCGTGCGGATTTTCCCGGTGGGAACGCGTCCGTTCTGTGGAAATCCATTCAGAGAATTCTGACCGTTCCAGACGAAACACGCCTCTTCACGGGACACGACTATCGGCCTGGAGGTCGCGAGGCGCGTTGGAAGAGCACTGTGGCGGAACAGAAACGATCGAACCCGCATCTTGCCAACAAGAACGAGGCCGAATTCGTATCTCTGCGCAACGCGCGCGACAAGACGTTGCCGATGCCAAAACTCATCTTACATGCGCTGCAAGTGAATATCGCCGGCGGTTGTTTGCCTGAACCCGAAGCGAATGGCACTCGCTATCTCAAATTCCCGCTGAACTCGCTCGCAGGCGGGGAATGATTGGCGAGTTACGGTCGCGTACCTCACCATCTAAGACGGCTGTGTATTCGCCGTAGCGGCGAGCGTTGACCATTGTCGCGCCGACGACAACGGTTGATCTCGGGCCGCCAGCTGAAGCCCGCCTTAACATGAGCGGGCCGCCGGCCGCTTATTAAAGCCTCTTGCCGCCATCGCTGAGTTCGAGCGCGGCTCACTCGTGAGCGGACTGGGGAAGGCCGCAAGCGCCGCCATGGCCGCGGACGTTAAGTTCGGCCGCAAGCCGAAGCTCTCGGCTTTCCAGCAGTCCTAAACCGTCGCGCTTAGGGCGCAACCCTTGACGAGATCAAAGGCTGCGCGGTCGGTATCAGCGACCTCAGCCAGCTTAGGTCGCATGCCGTGTTTGCATTGGCGGGAGAACTCGATGCGGTTGCGCTCTATTGTGACGGCTCCGCACTTCGTTCCGGAACCGCCGGCGAGGTCTGCCACGCGACTCTTGAGGTTGGCGATAATGCGAAAGGCTTATCGCACGGATCGGCGACCCCAGCCCAGAGGCGCCTTGCAGCTGCCGTCGATGATTCGAGAGAGATTGGCAAATCGACGTCAAAGCAGATTTCGGTTGATCCCTGTTCCTTGCGAGACCGCCACCCCGGCGTTCGAGTTAACTGGAATACCGGGCAAATAAAGCGGCTCACGTCATCGTCGTCCGTCTGTACGCGCCGAGCGGCTTGGTGGCTTGGAGCTAGAGTACCGCCACAGCGAGGCTGGGCAGTCGCCAATTCAAAAAACGACACCCTATGTGAACGCTTTCACATACGCCGCGCGTTTGCCCGACTATGAGTCAGGCGTCCCTCCCATATGAATCGAGACCAACATGAACTCTCCATCCGCGCCGACAAATAATGTTGATGTCTCGAGCAAACGACGAGTTCAGCTTTAACCAAACCGTTTAGGAGATTCGCCATGAGAACGATTTTGCTCAACTGCCCATTACATGTCGCTCTAGCAGCCTTGTGTCTAGGCACCATGGGCTCGCAACTTTCTTCTCCCGTATTCGCCCAGAAATCCATTTTGCAGGAGGTGGAGGCCACACCCAGCAAGGGATTGTTGCCGCCGCGGATCGATCACTTGGGCGTGCGCGCGACCCTCCTCCACTGGGGCATGTCGACTGGTGACGTCGAGAGGATCATGGGCGCGCCCGCACAGGCTGAGTCCTTTGTGAGAGAAGACGGCAAGCTCCGCATCCTGAAGTACCCGGCAGAGCCGATCGCCGCCGCGGTGACGATCACCGACGACAGATTAACGGGCGTAGCGCTCGATATCGCCGGCATCAACGATCCCACCCTCCCCAACTTCAGCCGGGCGGCATGGCTCGGGATGGGTCGCGGTGCCGTCCAGCAGATGTTGGGAGCGCCTGTCGAAGACCGCCTCCGGGATGGGTACGGCATGACGGCCGAGCAAATGAT
>JASHYD010000292.1 GCA_030043175.1 Xanthobacteraceae bacterium
TCCGGGCAACGTGCACGACATCTTGACCGGTTCGGACTCCGACGGCCGTGCGTTCACCGACGGCTACGACCACACCTGCAACAACTGGACTTCGGACGGCATGACCCTTCCGCAGGCAGCAAACGCCAACACGGCCGTGCCGGCAGACCGCGCGCGGGCAATGCTCGGGCATAGCAATCGGTCGGGTGGCCAGAATACATCGTGGAATGCCGCGCATATGAGCCAAGGCTGCACCAAGCAGGCGTTTATCAACACCGGCGGCGCGGGCAAGCTTTACTGCTTCGCCATTAACTGACGCGAGTGATCCACTCAGCGGCAATCAAGGGGCGGCCTTTGGGTCGCCCCGCTTGTTTTCAGGGTCATCGCCGACTCTCAGGCAACCGCTTCCCACCGAATTTGACAAAGGCTTGCGCATCTTCCGGCTTGGCGAAGCAGAACTGACTTCCTCTCCAGGGCGGCGGCGATGGTGACAACCTGCTAACATTGAGCGCTCCGCGCGCTGCCGCTGCTCGTCGCCAGCGTGTCGCATCGGTCAAGCAGGAAACCTCATGCCACCCTTCCTCGCCTCCTCTATTAGACGCAGTCGCAGCAATGCCTTCTCGGCTTCAGTGGCTGTCTTCAGGTTCAGCCCAGCTATCTCATACATGCGATGAATGGCGTCGGCGTGCTTTTCTTGCATTCCGCAGTCATCATCCTTCCGCATGCCGTGAAACTGATCGGGCGGGATGTTGAGCGCGCGATGATATGCGTCCTCTACGCTCTCATCAGGCTCCCATTTTCCTAGATGAAAGGCACAAAGATACATTTCAACAGAAGCCCTGCTGCCCATCAGGATACCCCTCTCGGCCACTCAGCGAACGCCTCGGCCACTCAGCGAACGCCTATATCGAAAAGAACGGGTATTCCTCAATCCATACCCGTCATAGGTGTTTCCTATGGCCTATGTCGCCTTAGGGACCATCGGCGGCGTCCTGCCCAGCTGCTCAAGTGCCCCGCCAGCTGCTCACATTTTTGGCTATGCGCAGTGCTACGTCGGGCAGCCGCCGGGACTGCCCCGTTGAGCGATTGGATCACGGCCGGCGGCACGGTTGAACATTTCTGGCAACTCGTCGAGGCTGCGCCAGATTGGGTCGCACCGACCGAAGCGGAAGCTGCCGTAGCGGATACGGCAGAAAAGAAAGCTAAAGCCGATGACGCGACGCAGGATCTCATCGATCAGCTCGCGCGACTCAATCAGCTTGATTACGCGCGGCCCCGCAGGGCGGAAGCGCGAAATAAGGGAATACGTTCCAGCGATCTTGACGACACCGTGCAGTGCCGTCGTGAGGAGATACAGGCTGAGCGCGGACCGCCACCGTTGTTCGGTCACTGGGTCGTCGAACCCTGGCCCGAGTCCGTCGACGGCGATGCGCTGCTCGATGCAATCGTGCGCCGTATCCGCCGCCATATCGTCCTCACCAACGAGCAAGCCACCACGGTGGCGCTGTGGACGCTCATGACGTGGACACACTAAGAGGCAGCAATACATAGCCCGATCCTATTGGCCACGAGCGCCGAAGCTAATAGCGGTAAGACTACCTTCATCAATCTGATCGGGTTCCTCGTGGTGCGCGGCTGAGCGATTTTGTTCCCGGTTTCCGGGCCGGAAGCTGGTGGGGGTTAGCTGCGCCGAAGGGCACACCCCACGAAATTATCCATGTCCTCAGTTACGCAACGAACGCAGTTCTCTCAGACCCTAGAATCAAGGCTCGGCTCGCCGAGTTGGGAACTACGCCCCTACTCTACGGTCCCGGCCCATTCGCGAGCTTTGTAGAAATGGAAACTGACAAGTGGGCGAGAGTGTTAAAGTTTGCGGGAACCAAAGAGGACTGAACTCGACCCGCCACAGCTTTGAGCTCACAAAAAAGTTGCCGCAGGCGTAAGCCCGGTAGCGTCAAGCAATTGCACCTGGGTGCGCGGGAACCGTCCTAATTCCATTGACCACGCACAACGCGCCGATTTCGTTTTGACTTATCTTTGGGGCGATTTCGCCGAAGATCAAATTACAACTGAGTTAAGCTGGGCGACTTATCGCAAAGCGCAGCAATTCAGCAATTGGTTTTAAGCCGGACTGGACGAAGCACGCCAAGGCCGCGTCGTCCAGCCAATCGGCGTCATGTTGGTTCCGGGGCACCCGCATCCAGCCAATCTCGCGGATAAGGCCAAGAAGCTTGCCATCCTAATGTGAAATTCGGCGAGCGTGCCCTGGCGACACCAGCGGGTGGCTCGCGCTGTGACGGCGACGAGCCGGGGGGGCCGTTCGGTGCTATTCGCCTGGACTATAGGGCAATAGAAAAAAAGCATTTTCACCTATGTCTACATTCGATCACTATCGCGCACGGCGTCGGCGCCACCGGCAGCCGGGAGGGGAGCGTGAAGTATGAAGGGACTTGTTTGGTTCGCGGCTTGTTGCGCAGCGATGTTTGTTGGATGCGCGAGCATAGCGGGTGCGGCAGATATTGATAGCTTGGTGACAAAAGCCCCGGTGGCAACTAAGGCACCTCCTCCGCCGGCTACCTGCACCAGTATTCCGGACTTCTTCCTAACGGCCTGTCAATTGAGTTGGTACGGCGTCAGGTTCTACGGTACGATCGACGTCGGCTTCGGCTACCAGACCCACGGCGCTCCGTTCGATCCGAACTTCGTTACGGGCGCCTCCTATTTCCTCCAGAAGATGAACCGAACCCCGATGTGGGGTCTTGCGCCCAATGGCTTAAGCCAATCAAATGTTGGCATCCAAATAAAGGAGCCACTCAGTCCAGGCTGGTCTTTTGTTGCCCAGCTCGAGGCCGGGTTCGATCCTTACTCCCTGCACTTTGCCAACTCAACAGAGTCAGTATTTGCGAATGCCGGCGTGCCCGTCAACCAGCAAACAACGAACGGCGACGCGAGCCGAGCGGGCCAGTTCTACAATTCCTTGGGCTTCCTCGGCGTCAGTTCCGACACCTACGGCACCCTGACCTTCTTCCGGCAAAACGCGCTCACGACCGATGGCGTTCTTGCCTATGATCCGATGGCCGGTTCATACGCCTTCTCGCCGATCGGCTTCTCGGGAACGGTCGCGGGCGGCGGCGATACCGAAAATTCAAGATACAGCACGGCGGTGAAATACCGAGTCGCCCTCGGCGACTTCCGGGTAGCGGCACTCTGGCAATTCGGCGGATACGACTTAAACAACGGCTCGAACGGCGCCTTTGGTGCACAACTCGGTGGAGACTTCCGCGTGGGTCTCGGCACACTCTCGCTCGACGCCATCGGCAACTACAATAAGGACGCTGTAAATCTCACCCTCAGCGGGGCCCCCACCAATGCTGCGGGCGTGCCGATCGGAACGATGCTGCCGCAGACGGTCACCGCTACACTGTCCGACAATACCAATGTAGTGGTGCTCGCCAAGTATACGGTCGAGAAGCTGAAATTGTATGCTGGTTACGAATGGATGCAATTCGCGCCTCCGCGCGACCCCTTCACTGTCGCCGGTAGCGGCTTTACCACTCTTGTGGGGGACTTTGTGTGCTTTGACTGCGCCACTGCGACCGCAGGGACAAATATCAACAGTACCGCCTACAGCGCGAGCGCCGGCTTCAAAGACAAAGTTTTGCAGGTTTTCTGGGCCGGCGCAAGATACTCCGTTACCGACACCGTGGATGTGGTTGGCGCTTATTACCACTACGACCAGAACAACTTTGCCGCCAGCTCGGCCAATCTGGCAGCCTGCAATGTTTCCTCGAGCAATAAGAACTTTTGCGCAGGCTCGATGGACGCGGCATCCGCGATGATCGATTGGAGGTTTGCCCCCAAATGGGACACTTATATCGGTACCTTCTACTCCTCGTTTAACGGTGGACTCGCCAACGGCTATCTTGCGCGCAACAACCTCGCCACGACGGCCGGGCTTCGCTTCCGCTTCTGATGTCCTTTCGGCGAGTGTGAACGTTGGCAGGCGCTCGTGCCGGCGTTGTTACCCGGGCGAGCTTGCGGTTCTTCCTTCGCTGAAGGTTCCGATCAGCGACGAACCCGAAAACGGAGATCCCTGTTCGCGACCGACTGCGCGTGGTGGCAAGGATTGAACAATTCTGCCGAGCGCCGTCGGGTAACGTTGGCTAACTACAATGATCGGCGAGCCTGGTGCTTGGCGCCGTCTCCCTTAGGGTCGCGGGGTTGCCCCTTCGCCAAAGGCGCCGCGACCTCCCGAGCGCAATCAATGAAGCGCTGCGCCACTGGGCTGATGGTCCGATTTTTCAGAGTGACGATCGCGACCGAGAATGGCTCTATTGGAAGTTCGATCGGCAATCGTTTGAGA
>JASHYD010000293.1 GCA_030043175.1 Xanthobacteraceae bacterium
CCAGCTCAACGATGTGCATCGTTCGTTGGATCGCGCATGATTTGGCCCCGAATGAATGGATCCGGATCGTTGCCCTGGTAGGCGCCGTATCGCCAAATTGGGCGACGGTCTGTCGGCTCACCCTGCCAGTAAGGTCCGCTGCCAAACCCGCCTGATGTTCCGTCGAAGGCGTAAAAATGAGTCCGATAGGGCGCCGCCTGGGCTGGCCGTGTCACAAGCGCCGATGCCAGTGTTGCTGCGACAACAGCCGAATATATCAGGATCCGCATGGAATCCTCCCATTGAGGTGCTTACCACAACGACAGTTAGTTCGCGCTCGGCCTTTCGCCGTGATACTCACACAACGGTGAATTCACGCGCATGTGAGCCGATCACGGCGGACCGTCGTCGAAGCTACGACGCACCGGAACGGGTTTGGGATGCCAACCAGTTTGAGCCTCATCGGTCTCCTTGCGGGATGTGAGCGATGGCCTGGATGGCTGACGTCGCTGCGGCGCTGACGGCGATCGATACAGGGCATCGCTTTTCATGGGGTGCGGAATGTCGTAATTTCCGGCAAAATCCGTCAGGTTCGACTGCCGCAGCCAACGCGTCTTTCGCCGAGATCATCGGCCGTCCGTGGCGGCGCTGACCGCGACGCAGACGTTCGGAGCTGGGAGCCGTGGATGATTGAACAATCTCGCCATGTTGCACTGCGGCCAGCATCTTGGGATCCAAAGATCGTCGCAGAGGCAATTAACGAAATCGTTGCAGACGCCCTTGCCCGATTTGATGGAGAGCGGTTTTGGCCAGCGCACCCGCTCGATGATGGAATCGAGGATAGCCACAGCAGCATCTATTTTGGCGCAGCGGGCGTTATTTGGGCACTCGATTATCTAAGGCGCGAGGGTGCAACAGAGTCTCGATTTGACTTTCGCCCGACTCTGTCACGGCTGCTGGCTAACACCAGGGCGGAAATGATGGCTTATGAATATTCGGACCATGGGTCGCTTCTGCTTGGTGATATGGGAACGGCATTGCTGATCATGCGTTTGGCTCCCGAACCGGCCATCGCTGACATCGTTTATGCCCGCGCCACTGCCAACACACAATTGCCGGTGCGCGAGTTGATGTGGGGTTTGCCTGGGTCGATGCTTGCCTGCCTGTCGATGGCCGAGATGACCGGCGAGACGCGCTGGCGTACAGTCTTTGAAGCCCAGGCTGAACGACTCCTTGCCGACCTGCAGGAAACTGACGACGGCCCGATCTGGGTTCAAGCGCTTTATGGCAGGCGGCAAAAATATCTCGGGCCCGTTCACGGATATGCGGGGAATATGATCCCCCTCATACGTCGATGGGAATGGCTGACCGAGAGCCAGCGGGCGCGCATTGTCGAAGCGGTGCCGCGCACCCTCAGCAAGAATGCTCGGGTGACCGATGTCGGAACTTCATGGCACGCCATCGTCCTGCGCGACAAACCGCTGAGGCTATGTCAGCATTGTCACGGCGCTCCCGGCATGGTCACGACCTTCGCTGATGCCCCATTCACGTCGTCTGAACTTGAGCAACTTTTGCTCGGAGGGGGTGCATTCACCTGGGCCGCAGGGCCGCTAGCCAAGGGCTCCAATCTCTGCCACGGCACCGGCGGCAACGGCTATGCATTCTTGAAGTTACATCAACGAACGACCGACCCCGTTTGGCTTGAACGGGCCCGCGCTTTCGCCATGACAGCCATAGCCCAATGCCGCGAGGCGCGCGAACAACTCGGCCGCGGCCGATACTCGCTTTGGACCGGTGATGTTGGCTTGGCCGTCTATCTGTGGGATTGCTTGAGGGCCATGCCGCGCTTTCCAACCGTCGACATATTCTAAGTGGAGGGCATTTCTCTGGGATGAACGGTAACCAATTGAACGGCCGGCCTTCGAATAGCGCTTCGAAAGCCGGATCGAGCGCCACCCCAAGGGTGCGAGGTCAGTAGGCTCGACACTACCTGGATCCCTAATGAAGCCGATTGCCGTTGGTGAAGGCTGGTAGGGTCGCCGAACACGCTCTTCCGGGTGCCATTTGATTTGACAAGGTTATACCCAGCGCCCCGCGTGGCCTTACTTCCCGGCCGGTTTGAAGTAGCGCAAATCCGGCGCTGGCTGTCCCTTCTTGACCGGCATCAGGAAGCCGTCCTGGCTCACGTAGTAGCTCTCATTGCCAACGAGGATGAGCGGGTTGTTCTCGGCGCACTCGTTGTATCGCCAGATGGGCCGCGGATTGGGGTCGCGAAGATATTTCTTCGTCACCGTCCACGGTCGGGTTAACGCATGGTCGATCGTGGTGATCTCGTCAATGAGAATATTCTTGTTGGCAGGGTCGAGATGAATGCGCTCCTTGACGATGGTCTGATTGTCATCGTGCATGCGGATGCCGCTCGCATCGAAGGTGCGAGGGCCTTTGAGGCCACGCGTCTCGGCTTCAAGGGTGAAATAGTGGCCGTCCGCATCCGCATCGATCCATTTGCCGACGGAAAGGCCGTTGAATGAGGGTTCGATCTCGGCGGGCCATTCCCGCTCGTCGGTAAAGATTCGGCGGGGCTCGCTGTTGTCGGTCAAGAGGTAGGTGGTTTTCGGCGTGATCACGATTTCCATCGGATAGACCACCGTCATCAACCGCGGCATTCCGAGTGGGATGCAATAGCTGTGGCGCTCGTCGCCCTGCCCGCCGGCGGCCTGGTCTTTGAGATTGGCCTCGTAGCGGGCTTGATACTCGGGCGTCAGCGGCGCCTGCTGGGCGAGGCCCGAGCCCTTGTCAGGATCCCAGTTGACGCCGAAGGCAACCTGCGAGGTAGGGCTGACCGTCATCTTCCACTGACCGGACCAGTCGGGATATTTGGACAGGTCCTGCGCCTTGAGGTGAACGGCCGGGGCGAGGGACAAGACCATCGCCGGCACGATCACGCCCATCACATTTCGGTATGGCATCCCGAGTCTCCCATGAGTACTAACAGGCTTACTGTACGCGTTTGGCGGGCTTGCGTAAGGGAGGGCGTCCACATCCCCACAGAATCAGGCGCCATTCTTGAACCAGAACTGCTTCATGGGGATTCCATATCTTCCCGGAAAGACAACTTAATGTGACACGCTCCCTCGAGGGGTTATGATCCGCAGCGCGCCCAGGCGAA
>JASHYD010000294.1 GCA_030043175.1 Xanthobacteraceae bacterium
GGCTTTGGTGGCACAATCCCGTTCTGGGAAGAGCTGCTCGCCATTGGCGAAGCACCGCGGGAGGCGTCCATATGGCCTCCGCCAGTTACATAAGACATCAAGATGGTTCACGCCCGCGGTGCTTCGCCGCTCTCTGGGGCTCTCGACACTGGCAAAACGGCCAGCGCGACACCATCCCCAGCCTCGCGGTGATTGGCATGGTGTTTCTTTCGAGCGACCCGCTCTGACCCCAAGAGTGGCATGAGCAAGGGCAAAGCCCTTCCCGCTCGCCGGTTCGAATCCGTTCGACGCCACTCGCAGGAACGCTGCCGCACCTGTCCAAGCCTTCGCGGCCTGGATCGCATCGAGACGGTTATCCAAGATCAAACGGGCAAGAATTGCGAAATAGAGATCCCGCCCGCGTGTCCCGACCGGGAACCGCTGATACCGCCGAGACAGCGACTTTTTGGTGTACGTACCATCCCAGAACTGGGAAAGGCACGTCTGCCTTGTGCCGAATTCAATCAGTTCGCCCTGCACGCGCATCTTCGCGCCCTTTTTCCAACGCCCCTTCTCGTCACATTCCGGATTGTTCGCACGTTTGGACCGATCCACGGTGCGTTCGATGCGCCTCAATTCCTTCCAGGGCTGGATTACCGATGGGCAGAACTGCTCGAAAATCGCCTCGGTATGCGCCACAGCGGCGATAGTGCTGGGGCCGATATCAGGACCGATGACGCTGCGCTTCGTCACCCGATGCAGCAGGCCTTTCTGAGCGAATTGGAGGTACCAGCGCCCGCGGATGTCTCGACGGATGATCCGGCAATACTTGGTTTTCGCTTTGAGGGCCTCGCTCTGCCATGCGTTGGCCGAATCGAGGATTGCGGGAATCACTCGCCCTGCGATCCGCACGGCGCCGTCCGGCCAGATGGTGATGGACTTGGCTTCCTTGCTTTTAAAGGAATTGTACCGATCCTGACCCCTGCACTTGGGGCGCCCACCCTTCCCAAATGCATACTGCAGGATCCCACTGAGGGCCCGCGTGGCCGCTATTTGGCCAACGTGACCGGGACGTTGGTCCCTGATCCAGCTATCCCGACATTCCTGACCGAACTCCTGGAGCGCATGCCCGGTAAGTCCAAACACATCGAACAGCAGCTTGAATTCGTTTGCTCCGGCTTTGTGCTCGGGGGACCGCGGTTCACCTCGCGACATCTTCCGAGCCGCACGGTATGTTCTCGATTCACGGACCCGCAATCCTTCGCCACGCACGGCGTTACCGATATTGCGGCCAGTATCCAGGATGATGGCGCATGCCCGTTCATCTGCGGGATCCGTCTTCAATGGCAATTCAAGGATGAAGCTTGCGGTGTGCTTGCGCGGCATAGCTCAAGAAACTACGAGGAGGTTCGCACGTCTTCAAGGGGCGTGTGGGAAATCGCCCTTCCGGGCGATGCGCTCCGAACCCCCGGAATGCCGGGCTACGTCGCGCTTTTAGGGTCGCGGGGATCGGCGTGGCCGCGAGGGCGACGGTTGAGACCGGGGCGCGTCGGTCCACTAGGTCGCGGAGCTTCGGAGAGCGAGCGTGCATGCTGTCCACACCCCTGGCCGGGCAGAGTAGAGACTGCCATCCCAGGGGCTAAGCTCAGCGGGGGCAGGGGCAATGTGGAAATCCGAATCAGCCTTGCTAATCTAGCTGGCCGTGGTGTGGTCTCTGCCACGGTCGACACTGCCGGTGGTCGCCCACCGTCTGGCCGCTCCGCAACCTGGCATCACCTGGCTGCTCGTGCCGTGCTGCAGACGGAAAGCCTAAGAGCGCTCCCGGTGCGCCTGGCAGCGGGAGTCGCCATCGAATGAACCGGCTGGTCGTCTTCGATCCGAACAGGTGGTCGCCATCACCGGTACGCGCAAGGCGACGACGGTCAGCACACTGGAGGAAAACAGATGCGTTATGGATGGTTGCCTCCTTTGATTATCGGTGCCACGTCCTCGATTTCATTGTCCGCTGGATTATCAGCGGCGGAAAACACTTTCAGACTCGAGGAGGCGACAATTGCGGAAATTCACGAGGCCGTGGCGGCCGGAGCATTGTCTTTTGAAAAGCTCGTCGAACTTGCGAGGATTGCCGCTTACGATAGGGCCGGCCCTCGGCTCAACTCGATCATCTATATAAATCCGAACGCGACCGCGCAAGCGGCCGCTCTCGATAAGGAGCGTGCCGACAAGGGACCGCGCGGCCCGCTGCACGGGATTCCCATTTTGTTGAAGGATAATATTGATGTCGCCAACATGCCGACTACCAATGGATCAGCGGTTATGAAGGACGCCGTTCCGCCCGAGGACGGCTCTATAACCAAGGCCCTCCGAGCGGCCGGCGCGGTGATCCTGGAAAGGCTGCAATGGGCGAATTCGCGGGAGGTAGCTACAACTCGGTACTCGGTCAGACGCTCAATCCCTATAACGTCAAGCGCGCGACTGGAGGCTCGAGCAGCGGTTCAGGTGCAGCGACCTCAGCCAATTTCAGCGTTCTGGCGGGCGGAACCGACACCAGTACATCAGTTCGTGGTCCCGCTTCCTATACGAGCATCGTCGGCCTGCGTCCGACGACCGGGCTTATATCGCGCGCGGGCATTGCGCCGAAAAATCTGAATTTTGACAGCGCCGGCCCGATGGCCCGGAACGTGACCGACCTCGCGCTCATGATGAACGTTCTCGCCTTCCCGGACCCGAAAGATCCAAAGAGCGTGCAGGTGTGGGACGAAATCGAGAAGGTCGATCCCACCGCGAAAAACGGTGTTGATTTCACCAAGGCGCTCGATAGGGACGCCCTCAGGGGCAAGAAGCTTGGCGTGCTCCGTGATCTCTTCGAGGGCGATCCGGAGATCAACGCGCTCGCCGAGAAGGCGATCGCGACCATGAAAGATCTCGACGCAACGATGGTAGACATCAAACTCGATGCGGCCTTCATCGAAGCGCATCTGAAGTCCGGCGTTCCAAAGATGCGAGCCTTGTCGGACTATCGCTTCCGGCAGGACTGGGAACAGTACCTTGCGACTTTCAGCAATCCGAAAGTGCCGAAGACGGTCGCAGAATTCATCAAGGTCTATGAGGCCGAGATCGCGCCGTCGCCGTTGCCGGTTGAAGACATCGTAATGAGCCTTCTGAAGACATCTCTTAAAACCTCGACCGACGCGCCGGAATACAAGGATTTCATTGAGAAAATCATGCCGCGAGCAACGAACGAGAAGCTCGCCGTGTTCGAAAATCATGGCGTCGATGCGCTTGTTTTTCCGTACCTGCCGACGTTCGCTCAGCCGATCAAGAACCCGATCTACACGATTGACGATCCGGCCTTCGTGAAGTCGGATGCGCCTGTCCCGGCAACGATGTCCGGCTACGGTTCAGTGGGCTTTCCTTCCATCGTCGTTCCGATGGGCTTCGGATCCCAGGGGCTGCCGATGACCATCACGTTCTTTGGCAAACCATACGAGGAAAAAAAGATCATCGGCTTCGCTTATGCGTACGAGCAGGCCAGCAAGATGCGCAGGCCGTCTCCACTTGTACCACCACTCGAGGGCGAAACCATCAACTACGCCACGAAATGATGACCAGGCGCGAACGGCTTGGCGGCCGCGCGCGGCTAACCGCTGAGGGGGAAACATGCCCAAATTGCTTTGGAACCTTGCAGCTACGGTGCTCGCGTCCGGGTTTGTTTGCAATTTTTCCTGCTGGGCTCAACAGGCCATTAACAAAGAGCTTCCGCTGGTCTGGGTGCTCTCCACAGGCGGGACAATCGCCGGGACCGGTGCCAGCCCAACCAATGTGGCAGAGTACAAAGGAGGCACAGTCCTCGGAGAGGACCTTGTCAACGCAGTACCTGAAATCAAGCAGTTTGCAAATGTCAAGGTCCAGCAGATTATCAACATCCGCAGCCCCGACATTAAGCTTGAAAACTTGCGCACGCTTGCCAACAGCATTAACGGCATCTTTGCTGACGACCCCGGCGTCGCCGGAGTCGTCGTTACCCACGGTACGAACACCCTGGAGGAGACTGCTTATTTCCTAAATCTTACGATCAAATACGACCGTCCCGTAATTTTGGTTGGCTCGATGCGCCCTTCGACCGCCATCAGCGCGGATGGACCCCTAAACCTTCTCAATGCAATTCGAACCGCTATAGCACCAGAGGCAAGGGGAAAGGGCGTGCTTGTCGTGATGAATGATGAAATCAATGGAGCAAGGGACGTAACGAAGACGAACACTTACCGTGTCGAGACATTTCGTTCGCCGGATCTAGGATACCTCGGTTATGTCGATGAAGATAAGGTAAGTTTCTATCGCGCTTCGACAAAACGCCACACCGTTAACTCTGAGTTTGACGTAAGCAACATCGCCGAATTTCCAAAAGTGGATATACTGTATTCCTATGTGCAGCCCGGCGTGGCAACGATTGGGGCCCTACTGGGGAACGGCGTAAAGGGCATCGTGTTCGCCGGCACCGGCGCCGGCGGCTTATCGGACTCGGAACGAGACGCGATCAAAGCTGTTTTGTCATCTCGATCCGAAACGAAACCAATTGTGGTCCGTTCCAATCGCACGGGAACCGGCCGTGTGATCGCACGGAAAGAATACGATGAGCTTGGCTACGTCGCGGCGGACAACCTAAATCCGCAAAAATCGCGCATCTTGCTTATGCTGGCCCTTACTCGGACGGGTGACGTGAACGAAATCAGAAGAATTTTCTCAGAATACTGAACCGTGCCAGCGGCGCATCCCGCGCGCTTGCCACCTGCGGCTCAGTTAGACAGAAAGTGACGATGGAGCTGCCGAAAAGAACAGCCAATAAGAAGGCTAAAGCGCCGCGGCGCAACGTCAGATACCTCCCGTGCGCGGCATCGGAATGGCTGTGGATCACATCAACGCTTTGCTGAGTTGACGAGACCTCGGTAGCCATTTCTTGACAGCTCTCGGTCCATAGCTACGCGTCAGGCTCACGGTCCGCCTTGCAAAGCAGAGTCGGTGGCGATCGAAAGGCGGGCTCTTGGGGCCGTCCTGCTTGTTTTTGAAGGTTGTCGCTGCGCCAAGGACAGCCGCCCTCCGCCGAGGCGCTCGGCAAGAGCCTCCGCGTCTTCCGACGTGCGAAGCCTTAAGTAGTTGGGCAACAATGACAAACCCGGGCGGAAGACGCCTGATCCTGACGGCTCAGCAGGTAGTCCGCGTATTCGCGGCAACAGCCTTGCGGCCAACCTGCGTGATCCGGAACGTCCGCACGTTGATCATACGGTCGCTCGTACAGACCGTCTCTACCGCCACCGTGACGAAGCCATCGCACACCATTCCGGCGAGCATCGGGGTAGAAAAGCCATAGGCCATTAAGATCGCCTCGGTCACACCGAGATGCCCTGAACGGGCTAAAATGCGCAGCGCGTGTCGGCGCTCACGGCTAAGGCGTGGTGCGGCGGTTTTCCTGCCGCGGGTGCCTTTTGAACTTTGGGCCATAATAGGATTGACCAAGGCCCCCCGGTTCCCTGACCATCATACCACCCTAGCGCTCGACTTCACGGGCTGGAGCGTGGCACGCTGTCACCCTGTCAGGCGACACTTCCTCCCGTGATGGTAGATTGCGCGCAATTCATTGTTGGAATGTTGAATGCGGGCCATGCAAGGGCGGCCGACGATCGTTCATGTCGCTGGGGTGCGTTGAGCGCCTCCTGCGCCGGCGTGCGATGGCGGGCAGCTGGGGCGGTCGATGTTCGCGCGTATAATTGAAGTAAGCACAGGAGTAGAATACGCCGCCATGGAAGTTATCGCGGTCGCTGCAGGGGGTGTTGCTGCTGAGCGGATTCGTTTGCGGCTATGCTGTTCGCGAGTTTGTCTCCCGCCTCCGCCGAACAATGGCGAGACGACGCCATCTCGAACGTCGAGTTGAGGAGACCGATGGCGCGCGCGGCCTCCCGGAGGGGTGAGCGTCATGATAATTGTTGCGGCTGCCCTGCTAATCGGATTTCTAATTGGATTTGTGTGTGGCTACGGTATTCGCGCGCGGATCTCGGGCCGTCGTCGCGAGGAATACCGCAGACAACACCCCGAGCGATACGGCTTTTGACCAATGAGATGCCTGGCCTGCCGCCGGCGCCCTCCATCTGCCCGCCGTGCGATGGCGGCAAGCAGGCCTATGAGAACGAAAAGGGCAGCAATGAGCGCGGTGATCGATTTCTGCCTTGATGGCGCTTAGGGTCGCGACGGCGGCTGAGCCGCACGTCTTCAATGCGAACGACACAAGAAGCTCGTCGCCGAGGGCGAACGCATCAGCGGTTGACGCGGACATCAACGATCATTTTGGCGGCATATTCCGCGGGGAGTCATAGGCGCGGACAGCGCATCGCTGTCCTTTAGGTCGAAAGCGCGACCGCAGAGGATGCAAATGGTGGTTGACGCGCCGTTCGACGCGTGGCCACGCTGCTGGCAGGTCATTGCCCCCGCGGCCAGTTCGGCATAGCGCAGGGTACAATGCTGACCCGTTCTCTGCCGTGGAAGCCGCCGCACCTGCGCTCATTTTGCCTCTTCAGCAGACCTGCTAATATGAACGCAACCAAGAACAACGACGCGGAGAGGGACTATGAGGCGCAGGCCGATCATCGTATTTTTTCTCATTTCGGCTGCGTTGCTGGGCGAAACGGAAATCGGCAACGCGCAATTAACGCATTCTTATCCGTGATGCGCGATCTCGGGCGGAGGTGATGCCGGAGGCGGCACCATGTCCTGCTTTTACAGGACCTTGCAGCAGTGCATGGCAACACTGTCCAGCATCGGCGGAAACTGTGGCGAGCGCCCCTACTACCGTGCGCAGCCGACCGAGCCTCTGCGTCGTGCATTGTTTAATCATCACGGACATGCCCGAACGGTTGGAGTAAACGCGCCGGGACGGCCGTTGCTGACACCGCTCGTCACGACGGCGGTTGTAGACGAGCCACCCAAATTGGACGTTGACGCGCCCTGCAACGCAGCTTGCCGGTGCCTTTCCTGAGGCCCAACCCCGCTACAGCAGTCGCCAATGCGGGTGGCAGCGGCGAGCATGCGGGCTGGGAGGACAGGCCGATTGAGGCGCTACCAGGTCGTCTCGATCGCGTTTCGGAGGGGTGATCCATTCCCTATGTTGCGCGCGTCGGTCGGAACGGGCTTTTTCTCAGTCGCGCTGTACGGCGGCGAGCCGCCGTCTCTAGCGCGCCCGCCCGGCGCGCAAGGGCGGAAGGCTGGGGCGGGTTCCTCGCGCCTTGCTCTAGTCACATCGTGGTAGCGTATTGCTGTCGAATCAGCCAGAAGAGGGAGGCGACCAAATGAATTCAGTGCTAAGCTCCACACGATCATGGTTCTCTGCCGGCCACTGGCGCGCCCAATCATCTGATGATGCGACGCTTGTTCCGGGCGACCCGAACCTTTCGGCCGCTCCGAAAAACGATGGGCGCCTGAGCAAGTTACTCGACAGGCGGATCTCGCTAGCGATCGCGTTTCTGATCACATTCTGCATTGGTGTCGGGGCTGCCTTGGTCTGGCAATCCTTCGGACAGGTCGTCTCCGTCCCGCAGGCTGTTCCTGGCCCAGCTGCTCTTTCCCCGACTGTGGAACAGCAGCTCGAAGCGGTGTCATCTAGTCTCGCGGCGGTTCAGCAAAGCATCGACGAACTCTCCAGTGGCCTCGGCCAGATGAGGCACGACATTGCCAGTCTGCAGACGAGCGAGCAGGCGCTCCTTGACAAGATCTCAGAGCCTCCGCAACGACCGGCTGCTGCGCCACCGCCCAAGTCGACACCACGGCCCTCTCAGGCACCGACCCCGGCGCGTTGACCACAGCGACGCGCCTCTAGCCGAAGACATGGCGAGCGGTTCCGTACTGGCAGCTGGCGGGCAGGTCTGACGCGCGGCACCGGTCCGTGGCGATGCGCGACGATCGCCTGGTGAGGCCCGGTAACCTGTCGGTCCGTTCGTCCAATTGGGCACGCCGCGCCGTGCTTGCCGGAGCGCGCACCCATGCGGGGCCAAAGGATGGAACGGTGGCCAGTCGTCCATATTGACCGCTCGCTCATCGGCCGGGCGGAGCCGGCCGCTTGCCTCCGGAGCGGTTCGTCGTCCCTTGATCATGCGATCCAGCCAAGAACATACAGGAAACGAAATCAAGATCTGTTCCCTTACGGGAACCTTTGTAGCTTTGTGGGATTTGACGACTTGCGGGCCCCACCAAAGGACCCTTGTAATTACGATGCTATCGTGACTGCGGCGACCGGTGGCTTGGCACGATCACCGCCCTGCCCCCGCACCACTGCCAACGATCCGGCGCCGCTTTTCATGGGAGAGAGGCGCTCATGCATTGGATGTTATCGGTTGGCCTTGCGGCGGCTTGTCTTGTGGCTAGCGGTGAGACCGGATCAGCTTCCCCGGTCGGCCTGTGGCTTGCCAAAGACGGCACGAAGATACGGGTAAGCCCGTGCGGCCGCAATTTATGTGGCTTCATCGTGCAGGTTAATTCACCGATCGATACGCCGACAGGCAGACCGCCTACGGACAAGAACAACGCTGATCCGGCAAAACGCAACCGACCCCTGGTCGGAGCCGAGGTTCTGATCTCGATGCATCACGAGGATCCCACCAGGTGGTCGGGGCAGCTCTACAATGTCAAAGACGGTCAGAGCTATGCGGGCAATCTGATCGAGACTGGCCCGTCGAGCATTAGAATTGAGGGCTGCTGGCTCGGAATCTGCGGTGGGGAGGACCTCACGCGGATTAGGTAACCCCAGGTGCGCGAGGCCTTGCCCAAAGCGACATCAGGATGGGATACCTCGGGGCACGGCCTCGGGTGCGCCATGCCGGGCAGAGCTAGAAGTCCAAGGTGCCGACGAGCGTCTTTACTGGCCCGAGCGTCTGCCTGCCTGCCATGCTCCCGAAGGCCTTCCGCGTCGCAACGGAGATGACGTTGCCGCTGCGATCGGGTAGTGTGACAACCATTTCGGGCAGTGGAGGTTTTTTCGAAATGACTAGAGTTTTTATCAGTTATCGCCGCGACGATACCGCGGGCCAAGCGGGGCGCGTTCACGACAGGCTAACTGGCGAGTTTGGTGACAACAATGTGTTTATGGACGTAGATAACATTCCGCTTGGGGCGGACTTTACCAAGGTTTTGGGCGACGAGGTCGCCAAGTGTGACGTGCTGCTTGCGATGATCGGGCCGAACTGGCTCAATGCCTACGCCGAAGATGGAAGTCGTCGCTTAGACAATCCAGATGATTTCGTGCGCACTGAGATTGCGACCGCACTGCAACGCGATATTCCAGTGATCCCCATATTGCTCGACGGCGGAAGGGTTCCGAAATCCGATCAACTGCCTTCAGACCTTAAGAGACTTGCCCGCCGCAACGCGCTTGAGGTCCGTCATACCTCGTTTCGCAGGGACCTCGATAAGCTGATCCGTGGGCTTAAAGCTCAACCGCGCCGACCCACGCCTCAGAACGAGGGCGGCTCTGAATCCTCGAAGTCGGCGTCCGTGACGGTCCTCGATCGGGTCCGTGGGTTGCTGCGAGTGTCGATCCAGGCCTCCTCTGCGCGAAGGGCCGAGAAGCGAGTTGATCCACTTGGTCATCGGGGGCATTGTTGGGGTATCTGTTGCTTACTTGCTCTTAACTTGGGTTCTTATAGCGTCTCCATATAAATCCGGGAGATGCCCTCAGTGCTGTTCTAACGGTCGTTTTCGTTGCGAGTGCATCCACGCGGTTTTGGCGCGAAGCATTGATAACGGCTGAACGAGGATGGGCTCCATATGGAATTGTTGCGTTTATCGTATTTGTGTTTTATTTGTCGTGTTTATTGCTTTTCCACCCGTTTGGAGTGCTTTACCACTCGTATGTAGCTCGTCTCGAAATTGGTATGTTCTTACTATTCTTGGGATTTATTGTTGCCGAAGCTGAGGTCGCGGTGCTCTTTGTCCTTCGCCGCCGTCATCAGCGCGCAACGAGTGGTTGGTGGGCGAAGGAACCTTTAGCCCCGCCTCACCGCCATCAACCTCTTAGCGTTCTGTCCAAAGGCGTCCGCGCCCTTGACGATCGCCTCTTCAGGCGAAGCCGCTTCAACCTCGCCGAACAATTGAAGCTTCGATCTGAAAATATAGATCGCCCATCTGACGATTGGTTTGGTGCCATAGCGGGAAGCGTATTGCATCGGCTTCGTGCCCTCAAGGTTCGCTGGTCCCGCGCCAAATGCCATTCAGTCGAACCCTGAATGTCCTATTTCGCTTTACGTTTCTTGGGCAACGCCTCGCCCCCATCATCAGGAGGCTCTGGCGGCAAAGCCACTACGGTAGACGCAGGCCCCTCTGCTTCCCTAGCGATGGAAAAAAGACACATCGGGTGTGCCCAAAATTTCTCTTCCCGCAATAATGGGGGGCCATGGCCCGCCATGACCAAGCCATTCCATCTGGCGGCTTGGACTGCTACGTCGCCGTTATTGAATGGCTCGGAACAGATCCCACACGTTTTTACATCATCTGTCATTTTGACCGCCTCAGATTTTGACGTTTCCCAGGCTCGATCTCCACATAGCATACACACAACTCTGTGTGGGTTGGACTGTCCAGCCGTGCGCGGTTGCGACGGCATTCGAAGCAAGCCCGCGCCAAATCTCGCCCATACAAGGAGCGTACAATTCGCTTCCTCCGAAATGCGCCAATCGATTGAAATTAAAATAGAAGTTGCCGACGCCTACGTTCATTGTTGATGACCACGGTGCCGAGCAGGAAGTCGTGCAGGAGTCGCTGTCTTTCGTTGAGGAGACCGAGCAGCAAAACCAGCGGCGTGAGGGCCGAGGTCGTGACCCAGAACGCGATGGCATGGGCCGCCCCAAGAATAAAATAGCACGGCGCCCCGTACCATGTGCGCACTTCAATATCGACCGTGCGCATGCCGAGCGTGGCGGATGCCGGCGCCCCCATGGTGGTGCCGCAGTAGAGCAGCGCCCACACCACCGAACCTGGGACGACGAGGAGAAACAGCCCCCAGCCAAGCCCCAAGGTAACCAGCCCAAAAAGGAAGATGAAGATGCAGGCTAGGATGATTGGAACCGTGACGACGACGAGATCGATCACAAAAGCGATCATCCGCCGTGCGAGCACGCCCTCGAAATATTCCGGGTTCAGAACCGGATCATAGGCGTGCGGTTTGATATCAATGCGACTTCCTCCTCCGTCAGCCATGTGTCGCCTCCTCCGGGCACGGAATGGTCCTTTGCGCCACCGCCGCAAGGGGTATCGCAGACACTGGGCCTTGGTAAGGCCCTTATGAGTCTATAGCCGGCGGCCGCGGGCATTGCCCTGCTGCGCTTCACCGGATCGGAGATCTACGCGGATGTGCAGGGGTGCGCGCGGGCGATCCGAGCGCGTGTTTCAGGACGAACGCAAGTTGCCGAACGCCAGGGAATACCGGACCGAAAGACGGGCAACGATGCAAGCTTCGATTTGGTCTAAAAGTGCCCCGAAGCCGACCTTGCAGTTTTATTCTGCCTTGATGTTCGCCTTGTGGATGACGCGACCGAAGTCGTCGTATTGGATGCGAAGAAAAGTGGCGAAATCGGCGCCGCATGTGACCGCTGGATACATTCCCTGGGCGACAAGCTTCGCTTTGACCTCAGGTGCTTGTACTGCCGCAGTGAACCAACCGGCGAGCCGGGAGGTCGTTTCCTTCGGCGTTTTCGCCGGCGCGACAAGCCCCAGCCAGAAGTCTAGCTGGTAGTCTTTGTAGCCAGACTCCGCGATGGTTGGTACGTCCGGCAGAGGCTCGATCCGCGTCTTTGTGGCCACGACGAGGACGCGCAGCTTAGCCGAACTCAATTGACCGGCCACTGTGGAGTACGCTGCCAACACTGACGTCACGTGTTCGCCTAACAGCGCACTAATTGCAGGAGCCCCGCCAGGGTATGAGACGAAGGTCATTTCGACATTCGCTGCGCGTTTGAGCTTCTCGAACGCGATTTGGAGTGAGCTTGCAGGTCCAACACTCGCCAACGTCAAGGCGCCAGGGTCCGCGCGGGCCGCGCCAAGCAAATCGGCAAGGGTCCAGTAGGACGATGCGCCGTTGACGGCGATGACGTTTGGCACACTGACGAGGTAGCAAACCGGCTCAAGGCGCAAATTGTAGTCGAGTTTTCGTACCTGCGAAGTTGCGAGCAAATCTGGGGAAACCATCATCACGGTGTTGCCATCGGGAGCGGCGCGCGAAACAGCCTCGGCCGCGATCATCCCGCTCGCCCCCGAGCGGTTCTCTACAAGCACCGTCTGTCCTTGGGCATGCCGAATCTGCTCGCCCAGCAGACGGGCCAGGGTGTCAAGGGCACCACCTGCCGAGACCGGCACGACGATCTTCATAGTTCTCGTCGGCTGAGACCGAGCAGCATGGCCGGAAAGTCCGACGAGGACGACGGCGGTCGCTGCGAGGTGCAGGAACTGACGGCCAGCGTTCATAATGTTCCCCCTCATATGGCTTCTTCAGGTCGCGCCTGGATTATCATCGGGCAGACGCGCGTCCGTCTGTGAAGGCCTTCACATTCGATTGGTCCGGTCCTGGCGCAAGGCTGAAAAACCCTTGCGTCGCAATATTTCGTCCGGTCATTGGGGTGCTGCGGACGCGATATGCTCGCTGTGAGCGTTTCAGCCTTTGACCCATACCCCAGCCGAACTCGGCTGACCGGCCACTCGCGCCATGGTAGCGTAGGGACTGCGCCGTGGCGCAACGGATGGCATGGAAAAAATTGCCGGAGATTTACGTGGCAATCGGTGATCCAGCACTGAAGGAACAGACAGCCGCGTGGGGGGTGTCGGAGACCGAAGGCGAGGCCGTAACGTGGGCCGAACTACAGACTTGCGTCGGGAGATTAAGCGTCGGTTCTTCCCAGTAATGGCCGACAAGGGATTTGCATTAGACATGCGGGACGCGCCCTTCTTCGTTTGCTTCCGGCGGACGATACCGGGGGCCATCCATGTCTGCGATATCCAATGGGAGAAGTATGGCCGTCCGCGCTTTGTCATCGATTTCGGAAGATGCGCTCCCGCCGGTGTGATCTGTCATGGCCAGCCGATCCGGCCCGACGACGTGACCGCAAGCGCGACGCCGTTGCGGGGCCGCTTGGCTCCGGGAGGTCATTCGACGGTCGGCGGCTGGTTCCGACAGGACCGCCCATTGATCGAAAGCATTCTCCACATCTCGCGGCTTTGCCCACCGGCCGAAGTGATCACGACCCTCCTCGGCTTGTTTCATGAAGTCGATGAGTGGTGGGAGGACGGCTCGGTCCGCCCGCACGTGCGTGTAATCACAATGCGTTATTCGCGCGACGTCGTGGAGGGATGATCAGCAGCGGGTTGTCGATTTTTGCGGCGTCAGTAGGCCCGGAGTACACGCGGCTCATGAATGTCGCCTCAAAGCGGTCCTTTACTAATCCGAGTCCTATTTGAAATGGCGCAGGTCTGGTGCCGGCTGGCCTTTTCGCATCGGCAGCAACAAGCCGTCAGCGCCGAGGAAATAGGTCTCGTTGCCGATGGCGACGTACGGGTTGCTTAGTGCACAGTTGTATTCTTGCCAGTTCGGCCGCGGGTTTGAATTCCGGCGGAGGTCCCTGGTAATGGTCCATGGCTGTGTTAGCGCGTGATCGTAAACCGTTACCTCATTATGAAGGATGTTCTTATCGTCGCGACCGAGATAGATGCGCTCCTTGAAAACGGATTGGTTATCGTGATGAAGCAGTACGCCGGCAGCATCGTAGTACCGAGGTCTCTGAAACCGCGGGTCTCGACTTCGAGGATGTCGTAGCGACCGTCGTTATCTTCATCGATCCATCGTCCGATTGAATAGCCGGACATCGTCGGCTCGATCTCGGCAGGCCAATCGCGGCCGTCCGTATAAAAGCGACGCGTGTGCTCCACCCAATCGATCAACACACAGGTGATGTCAGACGTGACGACAAACTCCATTGGTTCAGCTCCGTAGGTGATAATCGGCATACCAAAACCGAGGCAGATAGCGCCGGTCGTATTGCCGAGGGCACCCTGTGCTTGCGCTTTGAGATTGGCATCAAGGATCGCCTGATATTCAGGCGTGAGGGGAGCCTCCTGGCCGCGGCCCCACGGCTTTGATGGGTCAAAGGACGGTTGGCCAGGCAATCCCGGGACACGACGTAGGATACCGATCCATTGGCCGCGCAAATCAGGATACGGATGCGGAGCCCGGAAGTCTTGCGAAGCGGCTTTATGCGCAGCCGCGGCGAAAGGCGCCAGCCCAGGGACCAGTCACGTCAAGCGGGCGGAACCTCGGTCGACGAGTTAGCGCGCTGATTGTGCACGCCAGCTTGCGCCGCCAGCGCGCAGGGTTAGCAAACGGCCGGCGGCGCCGACTCTAGGTCATGTCCGCGACCACGATGTGAGGCTGAGCGCCGGCCGCAGCGGCGAAACCGCCGTTATTGGGAACTTGAGACAGAGGCTTAGCGTTCTCTTACCGACACATCATTGCAAAAAACGAGGCTGACATGGCACAAAGCCAAGACGTGAGACGGAATCTTCGCGGCGCTGAGTTTCCGGCCAGTAAACAGGACCTGCGACGGCAAGCAGAGCGGAACAACGCTAATGATGAGTTCTTGGCCATCATCGACGAGTTGCCGGACGGTCAATTCGACACGATAGACGACGTGGTCGCGGAAATTGAAGAGGCGACTGAACCGGCGGGTGGACAAGCGAGCTGAGCGCCCGCCGCTTGAGCAACAGAAGAGCACTACAACGCCTGGCCGAGAACGAACGTCGTAACGTGCCAGGAAGGGTTAGTCACGCCGCCAGACCATACCCTTCCAGGCATTGTAATTTCGTTCCGGGACGGACCAGGCGGGAGGCACCAGCTCGCCTGCCGTCGCGGCCCCATAACGATGGCAATCCGCAATGCGCGCGCGTGCAAGCCAGGAACCAAAACAAAGGTTTGCCCGTCTAGTTCAAGAAAACATAGCCAAGGATAAGCTCCAGACGCAACTCCAGATCAAATCCGCCCTTAAAGAACGCAGCTGTGCGTTGCATGCCTCATCGCGGAAGGCATAAAGAATGCACTGGACCTGCTCTCAGGGCAGTTCTGTGTTTTGGCAATTTGCCGGCCCGCTCGGCCTGGCTGGCGCCCTTTAACATCGCCTCGATCACGTCAGGAGGCTGCTCTGGAAGACTATCCCTTGATAGAGGCGCGCGCCAAAGACCGCCTTTTTAAGGGTATTACGGGGCTAGAGGAGCCCGACCACGCCTAGCGCAGGTGAGGCCGCCCGGGACACCGCTCGCCAGCGACGAGGATGAAATGATCAAGCAATCGGCTCCAGCGCCGTTGCTGTCGGGCAGGTCAAGCGCCAGGTCACCCCTGAGGGGGCGTAATCGAGATCGACTGCGCCATCCACACTGCGCTCGGCCATCTCTTTCAAAACGACACTGCCAAACCCGCGCCGCCGCGGCGGAGACACGGGCGGACCATTGCGCTCCGTCCAGTTCACCGTGAGGGTGTTGCCCTCGGTGCCCCAGCAGACATCAACAAGACCAGTGCCAGACAGCGCCCCGTATTTTCCGGCGTTGGTGGTAAGTTCGTGAAGCGCGAGCCCGATGGCTTGCGCCGAAGCTGCATTCAAACGCAACTGCGGGCCGCGCACCACGATACGAGTGCCAATGTGATCGGCAAAGGGGGCGAGCTGGGCGCGAACCAGGTCCTCGACTTCGACTCCATGCCATGCGTTTCGTATGAGCAGGTCCTGGTTGGCCGAGAGCGCCTGAATGCGCTCCGAGAAGCGTCCGATAAAATGTTCGGGAGTTTTGGCCGCAGTCTGACGAGCGATCGCGTCCACGACGCTGAGCATATTCTTCGCACGATGATTGATTTCGCGCATGAGCAGGTGCTCCCGCGCCTCGCGCTCCCTGCGTCTTTCCTCGCGCTTTTTGCGTTTGGTGATGTCCTTAGCGGTGCCGACCATGCTGACAGCGCGTCGCTCGCGCCCGATACCCTCGAAATGAACGAGCGTATGGCCCTCTGTCCAGCGGACCTCGCCATCTCTCCGCAAGTGCCGGAACTCGTCGGCGGAGGGCTTCAGATTGGTGGGATCGAGCGCCGCTTCGACGGCCGCCCAAACCCTTTCTATGTCATCGGGATGCACTCGCCTCTTGAACTCCTCAATATCCGTCCTGTCTTCGGCAACGTCGAACATCTCTTTGATGCGACTATCCCACCAGACGAGGCCACGGTTCGGATCGTACTCCCACCACCCGACTTGGGCGGCGTCGAAGGCAAGCTGCAAGCGGTCTTTGCTCGTCTGTAAGGCCTCGACTGCAAAACGCATCCTGATAATGATGGTCACGTTGAAAAGCATCGCCAGCGCATACAGTACGAGGGCCGGCACCTCACCGGGCTGGTCAACGTAGAAAGACAAGCGGGGCGGAAGCACGAAAAGCGCGACCGCAACAACGCTGAGCACCACGGAAAGAAGGCCGGCACCCAAACCGCTGATCAACGTTGTGATTATGACCGCGGGAAGGAATGTGACGAACTGAAGGCCCTCAACATACGGAGCCATGGCCAGCAGCAGCGCCGCGGCAACCGCAACGGACACGAAAGCGAGTAGGTAGGCCCGAATGGTTGCCGGCCGCATTAGAGAACCGTCGGAATTTAACAAGCCCAGCCTTGGTGTGATCTCGCGCATGGGTGATGCCCCTCCCATAGGGACCATCTTTAAGCTCAAGTGCAGGAGTTCCCTTCGGGTTGCAGGGCGCGGCTTTTTGCTAGCGAGGGCGGCTAGCCCGCACCCGCCTAAACCACTCCCCGCGCAGACCGCCCCGGGAGACCCCCCGGTCGCACAAAACTCACCCAACGCAAGAACCAAAGGTGCGAGAAAGAAACTCTTCATTCGATGCGCGTTCGGAGACCGCGGGACTCCTTCGCACGAAGAAAAACTTCCGGGTTGCCTCTCCGGTTCGAAAACGGATTGGTCCCAAACCGGTACGGCCACAACTGCGCCCAACCGCCGTGCACCGGTCAACCTCACTCGCCTGACAGCAACAGCAATCCAGACACTTCCGGCGGATCAACATCCAGCAGCGGCGCAGACGGATGAACCCGCTCCAGCAAGCCTCGCTCAGCGTGCGCGGTTTTTCGCTGCCCCCCCCTGTGAGGCCCGCCAACGTAACACTATTTGAAATTAGTTTCATAACTCAACAGGTTAATATTATTACAGAAGGCTATTACACCTTTTTTTTCCAGGTGTAACAGCCTAACGCAAGTCGAATTTTGCGTGATGGCGGCCGCGCGGTTTTGGGCGGCCCGCTCCGCGGTCTGCGCGTCGAGGCCGCCTCCCGGGACGGTCATGCGCAAGTCGGCACACTTCCGGGACACTGTTAAGCGCCTAG
>JASHYD010000295.1 GCA_030043175.1 Xanthobacteraceae bacterium
GCCAAGGTCTACGTCGAGACCGATACCAAAGTGACGTTCAAGGATGTCGCCGGCGTCGACGAGGCCAAGTTCGAGCTCCAGGAGATCGTCGCGTTCCTGCGCGATCCGAAGTCCTACGGGCGGCTCGGCGCCCGGATGCCCAAAGGCATTCTGCTTATCGGGGCGCCCGGCACCGGCAAGACGCTGCTGGCCCGTGCCGTTGCCGGCGAAGCCAATGTGCGGTTCTTCTCCATCTCCGGATCGGAATTTGTCGAAATGTTCGTGGGCGTCGGCGCCGCCCGGGTGCGCGATCTGTTCGAGCAGGCGCGCAAATCGGCGCCCTGTATCATTTTTATCGACGAGCTTGACGCCTTGGGGCGCAGCCGCGTTGCCGGGGGCTTCGGCGGTATCGACGAAAAGGAGCAGACGCTCAACCAGCTGCTCGCCGAGCTTGATGGCTTTGATCCGCGAGCAGGCGTCATTCTGCTCGCAGCGACCAACCGCCCGGAAATCCTCGACCCGGCGCTCTTGCGCGCAGGCCGTTTCGATCGCCAGGTGCTGGTCGACCGGCCTGACCGGAAAGGCCGCCTGCAAATCCTGCAGGTGCATGTGCGCAAGGTTGGGCTGGCTCCCGAGGTCGACCTCGATGCGGTCGCCGGATTGACCGCGGGATTCACCGGGGCCGACATCGCTAACCTGGTCAACGAAGCCGCCATCATCGCTACGCGCCGGGACGCACGCGCAGTCGCCTTCAACGATTTTGTCAGCGCCATCGAGCGCACCGTTGCCGGCCTTGAAAAGAAAAGCCGGGTGCTCAGCAAGTCCGAGCGGCGCCGGGTCGCCTACCATGAAATGGGACATGCGCTGGTGGCGTCGAGCCTGCCCAGTGTCGATCCGGTGCAGAAGGTCTCGATCATTCCGCGCGGCGTCGGCGCGCTCGGCTATACGATCCAGCGGCCAACCCAAGATCGTTTCCTCCTCGCCGAGAGCGACCTGCGCAACCGGATTGCGATTCTGATGGGCGGGCGCGCTGCCGAAAGCTTGATCTTCGAGAGCGACGTTTCAACCGGCGCCGCCGATGATCTGCAACGCGCGACCGGGATTGCCCTCGAAATGGTCACGCGCTATGGCATGAACGAGAAGGTCGGTCAGCGGACCTATGCACCGCCCCAGCAGACATTCCTGCAAGGTGTCGTAGCGGACCCGATTCAAGCCGCCGAGGCGACCAGGCACGCGATCGATCTCGCCGTGCGCGACATCAATGCCCAAGCATTCGACCGCGCGACAGCGATTCTGCAAGCGCGGCGCGCAGATCTCGACAAGGGCAGCGAAATGCTGCTGACGCGTGAGACTGTCACCGCGGAGGAGTTTCCGGCGATCCGCCCGGTTGTGGCAGATATCGACGAAGGGAAGCCCTCAGTGCAATCGCGGGGTATGGCGGGGCCACGGGCGCCGGGCAAGCAGGTATCTCACGTGTCAGCAGCCTCCGCAGCACCGAGAAATCACTAATAACTGATGCGGTAAGGTGGGTTCATGGGATTCTGGGGCGCCTTGTCGGGAATGCGCCGCATCCGCTGGCCCAGTGCCGCGATGCCCATAAGGCGCATCAGTCGCTGAACGCGCTTGCGATTGACGGCATGCCCGTCGCCCGTCAGCAGCCGTGCCATCCGCGGCGAGCCCAGGAAGGGCCACGCCGTGAACAGCTCGTCGATCCGGCGCATTAACCCCAGATCGTCATCGCTTGCAGGCGCCGGCGTCCGGTAGATGCCCGAACGCGCTAGCCCCAGGAGCCGACACTGCCGGCGGATCGACAAGGTGCCGTGCGCACGATCGAGCCGTGCCCTGCGGTCCGGGATGCTCATCTTCCGGACCTCCTGGCTAAAAAATCACGCTCGACGATCAGCTGCCCGATCTTGGCGTGCAGTTTCTCCACCTCACGGTCCTTCGCCTCGCCGTTCTGGCCTGCCCCTGCATCAAAGGCGCGCACAGCCTGCTCCAGCAGCTGTTTCTTCCATGCGTAAATCTGATTGGGGTGGATCTCATAGCGCTGGGCCAGATCGGCCACGCTAACCTGCTCCTGCACCGCTTCCAAGGCGATCTTCGCCTTCAGCGCCGCGTCGATCTTCCGTCTCGTCCTCTTCGTCATCTCACGCTCCGTCTGTTGTGACGGAACGGATCCGAGCCCAATTAGTCAAGCGGTCTCAAATTCGGGGGCCACTTCACAGATATCCCGCCCAAGAACCGCGTTCTGACAGTGACTCGACCGTACCAGAAAGGGCGCCGGAGGGCAGCAGTGTATGATCTTCAGCTCGATGCGGCGGTCGATCGTGTCGTGATCGTCACCAGGCTCGATGGGGAGATGGGATGATCTATTTACCCGCTCGGCGCAGAAGCTCGTGCATAGTAAACCACACGGTGGCGACCACAAGAGGACCGATGAAATATACCGTCCGGTAAGCGAGAAAGGCGCTCAGCTCTGCAGCTTTCGGCGCCGGCGCCGTCATTGCAGCGACGATCGTCTCGAAAACACCGACCCCCCCGGGCACCGTACTCAACACCGATGCCGACGCTGCAACGAGATACACGTCGAGAAACGACCGAAAGCTTATACCAAAATCGGCCGGCAGCAGCACGTACATAACCGCACCGGCGAGGATGGCGTCCGCGGAGGCGAGCACAACTTGAGAAAGCGCCAAGCTCAGGGATGGCGGCCGCAGCTGATACGGTCCAAGCGCAATCGGCTTGCGCCAGGCCGCGGCAACCGCTGGATAGGCCAGGCCGAAGGCAAGCAAGACGAAGCCAAAGGCAGATATGAGAGACCGCGGAAGGTGCAGGAGTGAGGCAGCTTCGCCAGGGCCGATTACAGCTACCAGCCCCCCAACAGTAACGATGCCAAGGGCATAGGTGACCGTGCAGAACGCGACGATTTCCCCGATCGCGAGAGTGCTGAGCCCGTAATCTGAATAGATGCGATAGCGCACCGACCCACCCGATAAGAACTGCAAGCCGACGCTGTTGCTGAACGCAAAGGATATGAACGAGGCGAACACGATGTCGCGAAATCGCAATTGGTGCCGCACGTAGCGCAGCGCCAGAAAATCATAGCCGGTCAAAAGCAAGTAGCTCGTCGCCGTAAGCACAACGGCGGCGAAGATTTGGCTCCTCGGCAGCGCGGCGAGGCGAGCGAGCACTTCGCGCGGGCTGATGCTCGCAAATTCGCGGAAGAGTATGGCGATTGCGACACAAAATACCACCATCATCGCGACAGCAGCGGAGCGATCGACCAGTTTCGATATCATGCCGTCGCCCCACCCCTAAGTCATTTGGCGATGCGAGTTGCGCCCACGTTCATGGCAGCGATCACGTCGTGTGGAAAGACGTGAATCCCGGCCCGAACGATCGTCTCGACATTGGCTGCAGCAGTCAATCGGAGCGCACCGAATTGCGGTCGGTTTTGTGCCCCGAACTGGTTTGACGCCTCTCCGGTGGCCGGGCATCGCGGCGACGACGGCATACGGGCCCACCGACCTTCGCTCGGCGGAACGAGGCAGGTTCGCCATTGACTTCCGGAGCAACTCACTGGGGTTTCGGGTTGCGAGGGCACTGGCCCGCTGATCTCGGTGGCCGCAATCGCGAAGCACGAGTGTGTTCAAGCAGTTGGGCCTGGAAGGCCTGCCGCGCAACTCGATGACATGGTGCCGCTCGTCAGGCAGGTGCTGAAACAGACCCGCGCCCGCATCTCCGCGGCAACACGCGCGGCGAAGGCAAGCCCCTCACCCGGTTCGAAGTATCGACCGAAGTGATCCGCAAGGGCAGGCCGGCGAGTCCAATGAGTTAGACAAGATGATGAAACTGCAGGAAACCAGATCATCATCGATTACCAGGTCGGCGCCCGACGGCCGAGTAATACCGTCCTGCTGGTTCCTGCTACCGACACGCAAAGGCCGTACCGCTAGTGAGGGCCGCAGCGTCGCAAAAACGCGACACGGCTCTGCCGCTGCCGCTACAAGGGCTTTGCCGGCATGCCCCGCTGGCTGGCTTCGGCGTGATCGCCG
>JASHYD010000296.1 GCA_030043175.1 Xanthobacteraceae bacterium
CCCGACCAGGGGACTGCGACGTAAAGGCCGGGATCAATCCCCCGCCTTTTTTGATATATGGCGGACACGCTCGGTACCGGGCCGACGAGGACCGACGCAGGCCATGTGCTCACAAACGTGCCGTTGGTGAGATCGACATTGTGCGCTGCATCAACGTCAATGCGTGCGCGCTCGGGCCATTTGCCTCGCCGGCTGAAATAAAAGGAGCACAATCCGACGTTGGCGAAAGCACTGACCGAGTCAGCCCTACAACCAATAAACAGACGGGAGGCGCTGCATGTTTAGCAAAATCCTGCACGCCAACGACGGCTCCGAACCAGCGTTCCATGCATTCGGGGTAGCACTGGCGATAGCGCGGCAGAACAATTCAGATCTTCACATGGTCTCGGTGGAAGAGATCGATTACATCCCGGAATTTATCGAAGAGATTCGAGAGGAAACCGGCACTGCAGCCCGACGCTTCCACAAAGTCCTCCAGCGCGCCCGCGCGATGGCGGAACGAACGTATGTCGAGCTTCACCCCCATGTCCTCGCGGGACACCCGGTACGTGACATCATCGAGCTCGCAGCCGAGCTTAAGGTAGACTTGCTCGTCATCGGGTCACGAGGCCATTCGGCCGTTTATGAACGGCTGATGGGGAGCCGAGCCAATCGCATCTTGCAGCTCGCTCAATGCCCAGTGCTGGTGGTAAAGTAAGGGTCACGGCCTGAAGACCATCTATCTGGCGCCGAAGTTTTCAATTCATTGCTGCCGACGGTATCTCCTTGTGTGCTGTTTTTAGGCCGACAGCCTCTGCCTGCGTGACAGAAGGACTAGGAGCCTGTCCGAGTAATCGGAAAATGTGGATTCGCCGGGAATGGAATTCTCATTGCTGGTCGTTTCCGGAATGCTGATGCAAAGTTCGACTCCTCTTCGCGGCTTTGATGGAATCAAATTCTCGTCGAAGTTGGTGATCACGAATATTCGGACACACTCCTAGCTCGTCGGGCCGCGACAACCGACACAGATAAATAGCGGCACGGCCGAGAACTGAGTGATGATGCAGAAATGCTACGACGGCCGGCAGCGAGAGATCGTATAGAATTCCAATAATGCTCACGCTTCGCCAGGAGTCGTTGGCCATGGGGCACAGTTAAGGACTGAATGCGAGCAAATCTCAAAGAGGCATCTCAAAAAGGCGCCTGGATCATGCGTGTCATCTTAGAGGGATACCCCCGTGCAACGGCTGTTTGCGACTTGGCGAGCTGCGTTGGCTCGCAGTTTCTAGGCCTTCCGGTTCTGCACTTATTTGCATAGACCTTATAATCGACAATTCAGACGGTATTCACCGAAAGATCCCGCCCGGATAGACGAGGCACGTGGAGGGCAATCATGATCTTCAATGAGGCACAAACCCGTCGTCTGCTGGTAACTTTCAAGCATATGGATCACAGTCTGGAGAACGCATTGAGGGCCACGACCGGCGAGGCGAATGATCGAGCCCTGTGCCCCGAATACGTGCTGGACGTCCCGACGGCGCAGCAGGCTGTCCTGAAAGAGCAATTTGCGCGCTTTCGCGACGTGTTGCGACTCTTCCTCGCGCAGCATCGGGTTGCAGTCAGACCTTCAACGAGTGCGCTCGCCGCCATCAAGACCGCGATCGAGTTCGTGCGGATATCTTTGGATGAAATATGCCCAAGAGGTTTGAGTGGGTACGGTGCACTCAGCCCTGAAACCGCAAGCGAAATCCGGCGCCTCATTGACGAATTAAGCCGGATCGCCGCTCATATGATGATGGTCTGCAACAATACAGGGCCGCTTTCGCCTCACTAACGATGTGCGGCCATGTGCTTGCCCATCTTGACGATTAAGTTGAATTTGGTAGCGTGCGAATCGGGCATGGAGTCGCCCTAACGTGCCGAAAGGCTGATGACTCCTACCGCGGATAGTCGCGGTGGGGTCATTTTGTGAACCCACCGAAAAGGTGGGTTTTTGTTTGCCGCTGGCTGAAGAGCCATCGTCGGCAGGCATCGTCATGCGATTGCTTGTCCGCCGCGCCTAGGCAACGCTCGATCAGCGATCGGGCGAAATTTCCCACGCATATCCGCCTCGAAGGAAAGATGGGACCAACCGGCGCTCGTGTGGTCGATGTCTGCCATCGGCTGGCGAACGCGGTTAGAAACGTCCGAGGCAAGCGGCATGAAACTTACGCGGCTGCGTCTGGTCGGATTCAAGTCATTCGCCGATCCGACCGATTTCCTTATTGAGCCGGGGCTCACCGGCGTGGTCGGGCCGAATGGCTGTGGCAAATCGAACTTGGTTGAAGCGATCAAGTGGGTCATGGGCGAATCCTCGTTCAAATCGATGCGAGCCTCCTCCATGGATGATGTGATCTTTTCCGGCTCGAGCGGCCGCGCAGCCCGCAACAACGCCGAGGTAGCAGTCCGAATCGACAATTCTGACCGCTCCGCGCCGGCCGCTTTCAACGACGCTGACACTCTGGAGATCGCGCGCTGCATCGACCGCGAGGGTGGGTCTACCTACACCATCAATAGCCGCAAGG
Organism: Xanthobacteraceae bacterium; assembly: GCA_030043175.1. The sequence continues at coordinate 2,544 of JASHYD010000296.1, forward strand.
TACGCGCCCACGACGTGCAAGTCGTCTTCGCCGACGCCTGCACCGGAGCGCGATCGCCGGCGCTGGTGCATCAGGGGCGCATCGGTGAGATCATCCAGGCCAAGCCTGAGCAGCGTCGCCACGTGCTGGAGGAGGCGGCCGGCGTCGCTGGTCTACGCGCGCGCCGCTACGAGGCCGAATTACGTATCAAAGCGACGGAAGCCAACCTCTTGCGCCTCGACGACGTCATCGGGCAGCTCGCCGACCAGATGGACGACTTGAAGAAACGAGCGCGGGAGGCAGCGCGGTATCGCGGGGTATCGGCGGAAGTGCGCAAGTGCGAGGCAACGCTCTATCACCTGCGGTGGACGGCGGCGAAAGTCGAGGTGGCCGAGGCCGAACACGCAAAAGACCTGTCTCTGCGTTTCGTTGCGCAGCGCACCGCAACAGAGGCGGAAGCCTCTAAGCGCCAGGCGCTGGTCGCGGCGGAGCTACCCAGCCTACGCGAGGCAGAGGCGCGCGCTGGTGCGACTGTGCATCGTCTCAATGTTGCCATGCGGGAGCTCGACCGTGAGGAGGAGCGGACCAAGGATCGGCTTGCCGAACTCGCCTTGCAGCTGATGCAGCTCCTCGCCGACAGCGAACGAGAGCAGGCGCTTGCCAGGGATGCCGAGGCAGCGTTGGCGCGTCTTGCGAGCGAGGAAGACACCCTCCGGAGCGAGGCGGAAGAAAGCGCCAGTCGACGCAACGACATCGAAGCCAAGGTTTTGCAAGCCGAGGACGAGCTTGCTTCTGCCGAGACGACTTTGGCCGAGCTCACCGCCAAGCGTGCGGAGCTCGCAGCGCGGCAGCATCAGCTCGAAACCACAGTGCAAGAGCAGGGCGGCCTCGCTGTGCGTCTGCAAAACGAAATCACCGAAATCGAGCGCAAGCTTGGTGATTTGCAGGCGAATGGCGGCGCCCCTCATCTCGCTGCGCTCACAACGGAGATCAAGGCGGCGGAGGCAGCGCTCGTCGATGCGGAGGCGTCAGTAGCGCAGGCCGAAGCCGCCCACGCCTTGTTACGCGGCGAACTGGAAGCCACCCACAAACCACTGGCTGATGACGAGCAACGGGTGCGGCGACTCGAGACTGAGGCGAGGACGCTGTCCAAGGTATTGGCGGTCGTGGGCAAGAACTTGGTGCCACCTGTGATCGAAAGCATCGCGGTCGAGAAAGGGCACGAAAAGGCGCTCGGTGCTGCCCTTGGCGACGATCTCGATGCGCCGGTCGCACCTTCAGCACCGATCCGTTGGATGGGATCGGTCATCGATGCGAGCGATCCGGACCTGCCCGCCGGCGTCGAGCCCTTGCTGGCCAAGGTTCGGGCGCCGAGCGAGCTTTCGCGCCGGCTTAGCCAGATCGGCGTGGTCAGGCGCGAAGCGGGGGCGCGGTTGTGCGGCCAGCTCAAACCTGGCCAGCGGCTCGTTTCACTCGAAGGCGACCTCTGGCGGTGGGATGGCTTTTCGGCGTCGGCGCACGCGGAGACCGGAGCCGCCCGCAGGCTGGCCGAGCGCACACGGTTGGCCGGCATAGAGGCAGAGCTGCGTGTGGCCCGCTCGGAGGTGGAAGCTTCCCGCTGTGCGGCTGAAGCCGCACGGGCTGTAGTGGAGGATGTCGCTGCCGCTGAATTCCAGGCGCGCAATACCGTCAGGGAACTCCGGCGTAAGCTCAACGCCGCCCGCGACCAGGGTGAGGCCGTGCAGCGCGATCAGAGCTGCCAGGCCGCCCGTCTATCGGCGCTCGCCGAGGGCCGCCTGCGTCTCAGCGCCAGTCGCGACGAAGCACTGATCGCCAAAACGCAGGCTGAGGAGGCGCTTTGTTCGCTGGCGCCCATAGCCGATCTTGAAGGCAAGCTCGCCGCGGTGCGCTACGACATTACGGGGAAGCGCGTTGCGCTCGCCCGGATGCGTGCCGAGAAGGACGGGATCATGGGGAAGGCACACTTCGCCGACCGCCGTCTCGCCCAACTTGCTTCGGATCAGGCTGACTGGGGCGAGCGCCTGGCCGGCGCGCGCAACCAGATCGCAACGCTAACGACGCGCGTCGCCGAAGCTGAGCGCGGCCGGGCGAACCTTGAACGCGCGCCCGAGATTTTCGCCGACAAGCGCTGCGCGCTCGTTAGCCAGGTGCAGGCCGCGGAAGTCGAGCGGCACGCCTGCGCCGCCCGCCTGGAGGAAGCGCACAACGCACTCATCAATGCCGACCGCGACGCGCGAGCTGCCCTCGAGCAGGTAGGCGCGGCGCGCGAGGAGCTCGCCCGCGCTGAAGAGTGCCTGGAAGGCGCCAAGCGCCAGCTGTCCGAAATCGCCCGGGAGATCCATGACATGTTGGAGGTCGAGCCTTCGGCTGTGATGGAAATCGCCGAACTCAAGCCCGGTCAAAGATTAATGGAAGTTGCGGACATCGAGGAGCGGCTGAAGCAGCTGCGACGTGAGCGGGAGCGGCTCGGCCCCGTCAACCTGCGTGCAGACGAAGAACTTCACGAGGTTGAGGCTCAGCACAGCGCCCTCACCGCCGAACGCGGGGACTTGGTAGAAGCGATCAAGAAGCTTCGGCTCGGCATTCAGACCCTCAACAGCGAGGCTCGCAACAGGCTGGTAGTCTCATTCGAACACATCAACAAGCACTTTCACGTCTTATTCGCACAATTGTTCGGCGGCGGCACTGCCAAGCTACAATTGGTGGACAGCGACGATCCGCTGGAAGCCGGCCTCGAAATCCTGGTTACACCTGCGGGCAAGACGCAGTCGATCCTGTCGCTGCTTTCAGGTGGCGAACAAGCGCTCACTGCGCTGGCATTGATCTTCGCGATGTTCCTGACGAATCCGGCGCCGATCTGTGTGCTGGACGAAGCGGAAGCACCGCTTGACGATCATAACGTGGAGCGCTTCTGCGCCCTTCTCGAAGAGATGACGCGAGCGACAGACACTCGCTTCTTGATCATCACCCACAATCCCATCACCATGGCCCGCATGAACCGACTGTTCGGCGTCACCATGGTTGAACGCGGCGTCTCGCAGCTGGTCTCGGTCGATCTCGAAACGGCAGTGCGATTCTTCCGCGAGACAGCGTAGTCTTTCTGCACCCGTTCGGTCTGCGCCGCCTCGAACTCGCCTTTAGCGAAGCAACCACGATATCCTTTCATTTGCAACGGGAGAGCGCTTGTCCGTGGAGAGTACGGACCCCTTCGTTCGCGGCCCGTTTGTCTCAGCTGGTGCTACCACCGTGTCGGCAGACCAGCCACGTTATGCTGATTTGATTGAGGTTTCTTGCACCTTC
>JASHYD010000297.1 GCA_030043175.1 Xanthobacteraceae bacterium
TGGAGAAATAGATGGCTAAGCGCCTCTCCCAACAACTGGCCGAATTGTCTGTTCGCGCCAAGAATGCTGAAGACGCAGTGGCCGCCGCCGCGAACGAGGCGCACGGAAAAATCGAGACGCGCAAAGAGCAGGCCCGTGCTGCTGCCGCGAAGGCGACCGAGAAGGTAAGTCGGGAGATCGAGTCCGCCAGAGCGATACAGCCGTTCGGAACTGGACCGCAGTGCGAGCAAAAGTCGCGCGCGACATGGACGCCTTGAAGGCAGGCGTTGCCCGCGCAAAGCACGACCTAGATGCGAGACAGGCGGAGCATCACGCCGAGAGGTTGGAGTTGGACGCAGCGGTCGCCATCGACTATGCCATTGCGTCCATTGAGCAGGCGAAGTTGGCCGTCCTTGATGCCGTCTCCAGCCGCGTCGAGGCTGAGCAAACGAAGGCTTCGTAAGAAAGGCTATTCTCTCGTCTGAAACGCTGAGCAGTAGGCGCGGCCACCGACAGACAGATGTGGTAGAGGCGGCGCGTCTCGACGATGGATACTGCCCATCTTAAAGCTGCCTGGGCTACACAAATCAAGCTTGAATAACAAAGTGACGGGAACCGCGGCGCCGCTCAGATCGTTTTTTGGTGCCGGCACCCGCAAAGTCTTGGCAGCGAAAGTTCCCTGAGCGCTCTCGTGTGACCTCAATCAATTCCGCCCGAAGTCCCAACCACAAGGTCACCAACCAAGCCTTGATCAATCAATTATGGAGCGATCCATGTCCAGCAAACAATTGTATTCGCCGGCGCGACTGCGCCCGACAGGCGAAAAACAGTGGGTGCTCTTTGCAATAATTGCCTGGTCGCTCCTCCTCCTGCCCGCGGATCTCGCCTCGGCACAATCCACAGCCCCATCGGTGGAGTACCAGTTCGGCCGTCCGGTGCGCGCGGACGAACACACCTATGAGTGGTATCGCCGCACGCACGCCGACGCCGCTGCTGCTCGCTACGGAGTGTCCGCGAGCGACGTCGGGGACGGAATGGACACCTGGCACTGGTGGGTCGGGGTGGATAATCCCGGGTTCTGGCGCGAAGTTGCTAAGGCGACAGGGGGTAACCTACTTGGAGTGAAAGTCGATTTCCTGAGGGTCCTGAACTCCGTTCCGCGCAATAAGCGGTTTGAGCTGATGGGTCTCATCAACGACCCTGATGCAGTGGCGGCCGACAAGCCCGACCAATACGGCCTTATGCTCGATCGTATGAAGGAAGGTACGCTCACCTGGGACGCGGACACGCTCGGTTACTCCAGCGGCGTCATCGGTTTGCAGCTATTCGTCAACAACAAGTTCGACCCGCAAAAGTGGTCGCTCGCAAAGTACCTTGATAATCCCGCAAGCGTCGAACCGCCCTACAATGTCGGCATGGCTTGCGCGTTTTGCCACGTCAGCTTCAATCCGACCCGCCCGCCTGCGGATGTTCACGAGCCGAAGTGGGATAACATCGTCTCGAACATCGGCAACCAGTACCTCCGAGAAGGCCTGGTGTTCGGCTCGGACGCAGCGCGTGACTCGTTCATATATCAATACCTGTCATCGCAGGAGCCGGGCACCAGCGAAACATCGCGGTTCTCGAGCGACTTCATCAATGGGCCGGTCCAGATGCCTGCGATCTACAGGGTACCCGTGCGGGCAAAACTTGCGCGCCCTGAAAAGATCACTCCCGCTCAACGCGACCTGCTGGAATCCATGTATCGGCATACGGGTCTCAAGCCGGACTACTTCGGCGGCGCCCTCGGCGGCACCGCTGAGCAGCCGACCGTCCGGACACCGCACGTGCTAGCCGACGGCGCCGACTCAATGGGGCTGCTGATGTCCATGGCCCGTGTCTACGTCAACGAAGGAAGCGGGTGGAACACGTGGGTTCACACCATGGCTCTCAACCCGTTCGATCTCAGAGAGAGCATGGCGCGCAACTTTGCGACGAAGGAGTTCGACCTGATCGGCGAGGTGCGCAAGGACCCCAACAGTCCGTGGATGCAGACCGAGCGGCGCATGCCGAACGCGATCACCTTCCTTGGTACATACGACTCCTACCCGTTGAAGCACGCGCAGGAGGCGGCACGCGACGGCAAGACGTCGAGGAGCGGGCAGTCTTACATGACAAGCGATCCCGCGATACTCCGACGCGGCAAAATCGCCTTTGCTGATAACTGCGCGCAATGCCACAGCAGCAAGCGGCCGGAAAACACGCCAAGCGACCCGGAATTGCGCAAAGGGGCATGGCGACAACTTGTTCTCCGCGACGATTTCCTCATCGACAACTACCTGTCGGACGACGAGCGCTATCCCTTGTCTGAGCTTGGCACCAACGCGGCGCGGGCACTGGGAACCAATGCGATGGCTGGCCATATGTGGGGACAGATGTCCAGTCTTGGTTATAAGCAGATGAGGGAGGAGCGGGTCGCGTTGCGAGATTACGACAAGGACTTCAACCCAATCGACCTCTATAATCCGCTGACGGGCAAGCACGATATTCAGTTCACCGCGCCGAAGGCCTACTACCGCACGCCATCCCTCGTCAGTACCTGGGCCACCGCGCCGTATCTGCACAACAACTCAGTTGGTGAGTACAATGGTGACCCGTCAATCGCCGGCCGCATGGCCGCATATGAGGACGGGATGAGCAAGCTTCTGTGGCCGGAACGGCGCCGCGGCGTCGCTTCGGTGAAAGTCACGACGGAGGATAGCCGCTTTCCAGACTTGTTCCCCCTCCTGAAGACGCTTGATCCCGAGTTCGCCGCATTCGAGTTTGACGCCGACCTGATGCGCGTCCCCAAGGGGACGGCGATCAACCTCCTGACGAACGTGCATCCGAAGGACGTGAAATCCGTTCTGTTGGCTTACGTTGATGGAGTTCTGGCCGGCCAGCAGAAATCCGAGTTCAGTCGCCTGCAACCCATCAACCACGCGAAAGGGCAGGCGGCCTTGTTGAAGCGGCTCCTGGAGGTGAGCACGTGTCCAGACTTCATTGAGGACAAGGGTCATTACTACGGCCACGACCTCAGCGACGAAGATAAGCGTGCACTGATCGAGTACATCAAATACTTCTGACGAAGATCGGTCTGGGAAAGGTCAGGAACGGTGAATACGGTCAGCGTCGCCGATTACATCGTTGATCGCTTGCTACAGAGTGGAGGCCCAAAGACACGTTCACCAAAATCGTCGAGAAACTGAACGCGGAGATTGATGCAGCCATTAACTCCTCCAAAAGACTCACATGATTTTGCGTCCGCTACTCGGTTTGAATCGTTGCAGCGTGCAGCCACCGCTTGGAAATCTGATTTTTAGGTCGATGTTGGGGTCACGGGCCGCTGTGACGACTACATCGATTCGATAGCCGGCGTACCCCAGATAGGTGCCGACTTGCTGCAACGCTTAAGTCGGCCGCCTTGTTCGCTCCGCGCAGTCTGTGAAGTGGAAGACTCGGGAACACCCGCCACATATGAACGTTAGCGAGGCGCGAATGGCCGCCGATCGGCTTGCGCGCATTGACAGGTCCAACATGTCCGACCGGAGGTGCTGCCGTGATCGTTTCTTGGGATTCGTTAGTCCTTGATGAAGCGATCAGAGAGCGTCATTCGACGCGGATGTTCCTGCCACAATCGGTGCCGCGAGCGTTGGTGGATGAGTCCCTCTCCCTAGCCCAGCGTGCGCCGTCGAATTCCGACATCCAGCCGTGGCATATGGTGTTCGCGTCCGGGCCGCCTCGCAACCGCCTCGTCGCTGCCCTGCTCAGCGAAGTCCGCCGCGGGCCACCCAAAATTCCACCGCTGCCGAAGTCGTTCCAGCACTATCGCCGCGAGCTGGGCGCTCAGGTCTATGGGGCAATGGGAATCGCCCTTGAGGACACGGCGAAGCATGCAGCTGCTGTGTTGCGAAACTGGGAGTTCTTCGGCGCGCCGCTCGTTGGCATCGTCTGCATGCACAGGGACCTCGGCCCAGTGGGGGCCCTGGGCGTGGGGATGTATTTGCAAACGTTGCTGCTCGCCTTGACCGAACGAGGCCTCGGCACGTGCGTCGAAGTCTCGGTCACGGGGTATCCTGAAACCGTCCGGGCGCAACTGGCTATCCCGGCGGAACTGTCGATTCTGTGCGGCTTGGCGGTTGGCTACCCCGACCCTGACTTCCCTGCCAATCGCCTGCACATCAGCCGTCAGTCCATCGGGAAGAACGTGGTGTTCCTTGACCGCTAATTCAGCCGCGGGATCGTCGAGGAACGACTCGCACTGTGCCTTCATCCGCGGCACCCGGCCTGATCAGCTCGAACGGCGTTCGCGATTACTCGCCATGAGCCTTGCTGCGCCCGCGCCACTGGAACATCGCTCTGAGGTGTGATAAAGGGCTGATTCGAGCTCGGGTGCTTCTCAGGATGGAGCGGGATCGGACGTGGCTAACTGCGGGCAACTCACCTGAAGTGTTTGGATGAGCAACCAGGGTTCACGCGCACCACGCCTTCATTCCGCGGCGAACGTCGCGCGCCCGCCCGCAAATACGTCCTCCAGGTGGCATCGACGTGCATCGGCCTCCCAGGCCATACCACGATCGGTTCGCAGGAGGGGGTCTTGAGACGTTCCCAGCTATTGCGTTTCGCCATCTCGCGTCCATCCGAATACTGGCTCGGTCCTTTTTATTTCTTCCCTTCCGTGAAGGCGGGACTATTACGCGCAAGACTTGAGCCACTGTGATTTCGGCAATAAGTTGCTTCCCAGAGCGGGTAGCCCGTGTCACACCTTCGGCAGCAGCACAAACACATTGTTAGCTCGCGGGCGTGTGAATATCTGGCATCGGGAGGGGATGAACGAGGTGGATTCGGGAGCCTTGATCGTGTGATGACCGAACCTGACCTGACTCATCATGAAAAGGAAGTGGCGTCAGCTGATTGGCGCGGCTATCTGGCGTTTGAACAGGAACGCCCACGGAAGATAATTCATGTTGATATGGACGCGTTCTATGCGTCTGTCGAGCAGCGCGATGATCCCGTCCTAAGGGGGCGACCTGTCGCCGTTGGCGGGTCCCGGGCACGGGGTGTGGTAGCAGCCGCCAGCTATGAGGCGCGCAAGTTCGGTGTCCGATCTGCGATGCCATCGGTGACGGCGCGCCGAAAATGTCCCGACCTGATCTTTGTGAAGCCGCGGTTTGACGTTTACAAAGAGGTGTCGCTACAAATCCGCGCGATCTTTGAGGAGCACACTCCAATTATCGAGCCGTTGTCACTCGACGAAGCTTATCTCGATGTGACCGAAAACCTTCAAGGCATAGCATCCGCGACGGAGATTGCCGAGCGGATCAGGGCTAAGATCCGCGCCGAGACCCAGCTGACAGCGTCAGCGGGCGTCTCGTACAACAAGTTCCTCGCCAAGCTCGCCTCCGACCACCGCAAGCCGGACGGCCTCTTCGTCATCACGCCCGCGATGGGGCCGAGCTTCGTAGAGGCGCTTCCGGTGGAGCGGTTTCATGGCGTCGGGCCGGCGACGGCCGCGAAGATGAAGGCGCTCGGGATCTTCACCGCGCTCGACCTGCGCGCAAAAGACGAAACTTTCGTTTCAAAGCATTTCGGCAAGGCTGGATGGCATTTCTACTGCATCTGCCGAGGTATCGATCACAGGCCGGTTCTCGCGAATCGCGCGCGCAAATCGATTGGAGCAGAGAACACGTTCTCGCGGGACCTGACAAGTCTCGATGACATGAGAGCTGAGCTCGCCCCGCTGGTTGAGAAGGTGTGGCACTATTGCGATAGCACCGGCACGCGTGGACGTACGGTGACGCTCAAAGTGAAGTTCGCGGACTTCCAGATCATCACCCGAAGTCGATCGCGCTTGGTGCCGATCTCGGACCGCTCGACATTGGCATCAATCAGCGACGAGCTGTTGGCGACCCAGTTTCCGATGCGGAAAGGAGTGCGTCTACTCGGTGTGTCGCTCTCATCGTTGTGGAGCGAAGCGGTAGAGGTTGATGCGCAAATGACTCTCGCGCTGTGAGCGGAGCGCCCGCTGTCACAGGGACGAGAATACTCTGCCATTTGATGGGGCCACCCCCACTGTGCGAATGAGGTCTCATCGGCTTCGTCATAGCCCTCCTCAGCCGATTGCGTCTGCGCCTGCGGCGCGATGTGGATCCGAAGGTATCGACAAGGCATCTTCGAGGAAATCGCGCGCCACCAGGGTCGCGGCGTAGAGGCAATCGAAGAAGATTCGGGCTCCGGTTGCCAGATTTCCGGCTGCCCAGTTGAGTGCACATACCGGCGGAAGCCGCGGATCAGCATATCTATGATCCTTACCCCGACCGGCACTGCCTGAACATCATTGGGGACAGGCGGCGCCACGAACCGTTGTCGACCACGATCACCTCGTAGTTGGCTGCCGTGACGCCCCTCTGGTACGGCAAGCCCGAGCCTTTCACGAAAGGCACGCGGCGCGACGAGGGAATCTGATCCGCGTGCCTGTCTGAGATGCGCTTTCCCTCTTTGCCTGATTGCATGAGGTCCGTACTTAGGTGCTCCATAAGAGCGCTGACGGCCCGTGCAGACTCGGCAGCAAGATTAGACCTTGCGATGATGAGGTGGATGATCTTGGCCGCTGTCTTGACATTAGGCTCTGCCCAAATTTGACCCAATGCCATCCTCCCATGGCTCCAACGAGACGCAGAGCATGAGCAACGGGAAAGTTCGCTTGTCAAAAAAGCGGGTATTTTCCGTAGAATTTGTGCCGATCACGACCCGTCCAAAACTCATCACCTCTTATCATGCCCGTGCGGAAGCCTTCGGCGCGATTGAGCGGCTGGCGCGGGTGAGACCGAGCATCTCGTCCTGTTCCCCGCTTCTGTTTGATGATGCTGCGCGAATCGAGCTTTGCAGCTTCAACAAATGCGCTCTTGATCTCCGGGACCGGACGCCTTTCCACCGGTTTCAGGCGGCGACACAACGCCGTCGACTCTAGCCTGCCACAGGTCCGGCCTCCTCCAGAGCGATCACCAGGTTGCCCCCTAACGCGAGCACTACGCTTAACGTCGAAACAGTGGTCGGTTATGCGGGCGCCGTCAGCGACGGAGCGGATATTAGCCACGGTTTTCGAACTCGCGATTTCTCTGCAAGTTCAACGGATTCGGAGTCTAAGGAAAGATTTGGATTATGGAAAGGATCACTGTCTAAAAGCCTACCCCATTTGGTTCGAATATATTTCACCTCAGCGGCGGCTCGCCTCTCCATTTCCGGAGTCGTATCATAACCGCGAGACTGAGATTCATAATGATATAGTTCCGCGTGGGGTGTCCAGATGATGTTATATCCGGCTTCTCGAATCCGAATGCAGAAATCCACATCATTAAAAGCGACTGCTAGGTGCTTCTCCTCAAAACCTCCAATTTCGTTGTAGACATCGCGACGCACAGCGAGGCAGGCAGCAGTTACGCATGACAGGTTGTGAGTCAATTTCAGCCGGCCAAAATACCCATCCGACGCACCCGCACAATATCTGTGCTGATGCCCAGCGGCGCCGGAAATACCAAGGATCACGCCTCCATGCTGGAGACTGCCATCAGCATAATAGAGCTTGGCGCCGACGGCGCCCACTTCCGGCCTCAAAGCGTGACTCGTCAATTCGTCCAGCCAATCATCATTGATGATATCAATATCATTGTTTAGCAGGACGCATATATCGCCGGACGAAGCGGCGACGCCCCGATTGACCAAACGAGAAAAGTTGAAGGGGCCGCTATCTTCCATGATCACGAAGTTCGGTCGAACGCGGAGCTCCGCCAGAAATTCACGTGCGTCCAGATCGCTGCTTCCGTTATCCACGATAATGATTTCAAGGGGCTTGTAGTTGGTGCGGTTGACAAGGCCATCAACGCACCTCCGTAGGAGATCGCACCGATTCTTGGTCGGGATGACGATCGAAACAAGCGGAGGCTGGGTTGGCAAAATTCGCCTTATCCGAAGATAGCTTGGTTGCGGCAAGGACATGGCCACGGCAGCCTCGCCGCTTCGAGTTAGATGATCGTTTACGACCCGTTGTGCAGTGTCGGCCGCTCCCATCGCCGGCGCACTCGAAAATGTCCGTAAGGTCTGCCGCCGGTGATAGAGAACGAAGGGGATATGATACACTCTCGCGCAAGGATCTGCGTCCAGGACCCGAAAAGCGAAATCCCACTCTTGCGATCCTTCCAGGCCCTCACGAAAACCGCCTACCCGGCGCACCAGATCGGTCCGATAGGCGGCGAGACGATTTATTAGATTCTGTCCCAGAAATAGGTCGTAGTCCCAATCTGGCTTGAAATAGGGGCTGTTGCGCTGTCCTTTTTCATCAATGTGGTCTACGTCGGAATAAATGATCGCTAGGTTGGGATCGCGGTTGATTGCTTCAGCAACGAGATAGAGTGCATGTTCGGCGAGTGTGTCGCCCTGATCCATCAGGACGATCCACTCGCCAGTGGCCATTTCTAATGCTGCGTTGGTACATGCCGAGATCCCGCCGTTCACGTCACGATAGCGCACCCTGATCCGGTCATCGCCTTGAGCATACCGGCGCAATGCCTTGCGCACGCTCGGCGAATGGTTGGCGTCCTTTACTACGCACAATTCCCAATCTTGATAGAGCTGACCCCGGATGGAGTCGATAGCCCCGTCAAGCTGCCTCGCAGAGGCATTGCAGATTGGCATCACAATAGAAAGCCTTGGCTTACACCGGAACGAGGCAATGTGAGTCCTAATCAGTCTGCGATCGTCGTCACCGAGATTGTCGTTTTGCAAAATCCAATTTCCATAACTCATTATTATTCGGGACCGGAATTGAACGAGAGCACGCTTCAGCCCCCCTGGCAAACGAGTGAAAAGAAGTGCCCGCCAACTTATTGGCAGGGATCGTCGGTAGTATGGAAGCAAGGCCAAGAGCGCCCGGTTCAAGTATCCAGTGGTCATCTTCCGAACACGTTCCCCTAGACGGCGTGTAGTTCGCAAAAGCACAGAAGCATAATTGTGCGGCTGCGTCGGTC
>JASHYD010000298.1 GCA_030043175.1 Xanthobacteraceae bacterium
ACCCGGTCGACGTGATGGGGGGCTTCTATGCCGTCTATCCTTTCAAGACGTTCTATGTTGCCGATCTCGACGCCATCCTGGGCATTGGAAACAATGAGCTCGCGCTGCGCCGACTGAAGGCAGCATTTCCGGCGGCCGTACTGTGGGTGGACAACGGCGTCGCCGACCCGTCCGCGGCCCAAAGGTGGCTCGATGCGGAGCTGGGGCACCTGGTTGTCGGCAGTGAAAGCCAGCAAGACACAGGACTCATGCGGCGCCTGTCCACGCACGAGCGCGTCGTCCTGTCGCTTGATTTTCGCGAACATGGGTTTGATGGGCCGCCGGCGCTCCTCGGCGAGGTCAACTCCTGGCCCGGGAGGCTGATTGTCATGACGCTGGCGCGGGTCGGCAGCGGCGCCGGGCCGGATCTCGATCGATTGCGCGCAATCCGCGGCGTCGCGGCAGGCCGTGACATCTATGCGGCCGGCGGCGTGCGCGACCGCACCGATCTCGCGACCCTCAAGGGCGAGGCAATTGCAGGCGCACTTGTCGCCACCAGTCTCCACGACGGCCGCCTTCGCGGCAACGATCTTCAAACCATATCGGGACGACCCTAGGGATGACCCTGGGGCCGACCCTTCTGGTCGCCCTGCGATGCTGTGATTTCTGAGCGCTGCGCCAATCGATCAGGCTGGCTGAAACGATCGTCTAAGCCGCGAACGGGTGCTTGACCTCGTTGCGCTTCGCAACCACTTCGGTTGCCTTGGGCTCTCCCTTGACGGCACGGGCGATCGCCTCCTTGGTGGCCTGGTAGTTGAAGTCCTGGATCTTCTTGTCGTCGGACGCCTCCCAATGGATGAACACGCCGACACAGATGAAGAGGTCGTCCGCCTCGGACTGCGGAATGACTCCTTCCGCGACGCTATCTGCCACCGCTTTGGCAACCGCATGCTGAGCCGGCCCGAACATCTGCACCGCCTGCTTGGCGCCCTTGATCGTCACTTTGTTGAAAAGGACGGTTGCGGGCTTGCACAGCAGGTTTGGCGCCACCACCGCCAAAAGCGACGTGAAGCCATCCTTGTTGTTAGTAAGGGCATGCGCGAACGCCGATTCGGCTGCGCTGCCGCGCGGGCCCATGATGAGATCGATGTGGGCAACTTCGTTGCCCTCCCCCACGAGTGACTCACCGACGCAGAGCCCATTGATTACTGGCATGGCCATCTCTCCTTTGCGAGGAATTTTATGACATTGCCGCGCCGGAAAACGCCGGCGGGCGTACCTCGTCTATCCTTGTTGTCAGCGCCCGGCCGAAATCGCCGGACCGGTTAGCCAGATAGCGGCGGAAACTCGTCCCGCTGAACCAAGTCAACCACTGTTGCGATCGGACGGCAAGGCGGATTGCAGGCGGCGGCCGAACAGGGTCGCCACTGTCAGGTCGGCGCTGGTGCCAGGATTGATGCCGCGCGTTTTGAGGGCCGTGTCAAAGGCGAGGAAGTCGCCGAGCCGATCGGCAGGTTGTTGCGCCGACCACAGCAAGGCGTTGAATTTCATCGCTGTCCGGCATACCTCCGCCGCGGTCTGCGCACCGTGTTTACGGTCGATGTGGCTGTCGGGAAACTTGGACAGAAAGCCGAGGTAGACCGCAAGGGTCGCCCATTTCGGATCGGACCAGCGCGTCATGGCAGTGGCGTGAAGCGCCATACCGAGATCGAAGACGTCGGCGAATGCGGTTGCATACTGCCGGGCGATGCGATCGCGATCGGCGGCTTCGGCCATCGCCTGCTTCAGGGTGGCCTGCACCGGCGCAAACACGTCATGCCTCTCCGCCCGTCCTAGGCCGGCAGGAGCCGCCTGCACAATTGCCGCAAAGGCATCATCGGCATCACGGATATCCAGGCCATCGAGCACGCCAACGAGCGCGGCGCGCAGCTCACGGGGCTCAAGCTCGGCCGCGGCCGCCAAGGGCGCGCAAAGAAGCACAATGCCGAGATTGGTGTTAGCGCCCGCGGCCTTAATACTGGCCTCAACCGCGCCGCGAATGCGGGCCCCGACCCGCGCCGCGGGCGCACACAGCGAACCGGCTGCGGCGGCGCTGCTGGCGACGAATTGCGCTACCGTCATCCGGTGGCCGGGCGCGTAAGTGTGAACGTTGCCTGGCTTGGGCGCCGCAAGTTCATCGCGGCAGGCGGCGATGAAAGCGTCGGCAATGGCCGGCCGCGATATCACGCGCCGACTCCCTGCGTCAGGCGGTCCGCCAGGGCAGCAACGATATCGCTCGCAAGTACCGCGGCGATATCGAACGATGTCACCTTTTGCAGGCCGGACCAAGCCGGCATGCTGTTGACCTCGAGTACAGTGGGGCGGTTGTCGAGATCATAAAGAACGTCAACGCCGGCAAATGCGGCCCCGACGGCGGCGGCCGCGCGCACCGCCAGCTCGCGCATTTCCTCGTTGGCGACCACCGGGACAGGGCGGGCGCCGCGTTTGACATTGGTGATCCAACTCGGCGAGTGCCGCGCCATTGCAGCGATCACCCGGCCGCGTGACACCAGCAGGCGGAAGTCGCGAAAGCCGTCACGCTCGACGCCCACGAAGCGCTGCAGATAATACACCCCGTTGACGGCGGCCGGCTCTGGCAGGTCGTCCGGAGTGCGGATCAGCCGCAACCCTCGTCCCTGCGAGCCGAACAGCGGCTTGAGCACGAGAGGGGCGCGAGCGGCGTCGTGCACCATAATGGCGGTTGCAGCCTCGCGGGATTCGACCGCCCAGCTGGGCGGCGTCGCGATGCCAGCGCGTGCGAGCAGGAAGCTTGTCATCGACTTGTCGACGCATCGCTCAATCGCGCGGGCGTCATTCCACACCATCACACCTAGACCGCGCGCGGCATGAAGGATGCCAAGCCGCAGTGTCACGGCCTCGAGACTCCCTCCCGACATGCTGCGCACCAAAATCGCGTCGGGCAGGCCGGCCGCGAACCCGTCAATCGCCAAGCCGGTGGCGCTTGAGGTCGCAAAACCGCAGGCCGTCAACTTGATCGGTGCCGAGGTCGCGCCCAGAGTTGCGAGAACGCGCGACAACGCGCGTGCGTGCCAATCCATGTCGTCGACAACGAGGCCGATGCGCAGGCGCCGCCTTGCCGGTAGTGACGCGATGGCTTCAGGAGAAAGACGCATCCACAAGATCAAGGTTGAGTTCTCCGGCGCGAAAGGTCGCGCCGGTGTCAATCGCCGTCACCGTCACCTTGGCGGGGCTAAACAGCATGGGATCAATCGCGTAAAAATCGCCGTTGACGCTCGCGAGCAGGTCGGCAAACGATCGTCCGTAGTCGCGCGATCCCTTGCTCGGCAGTCGCTCCGCCAGGGAGCGTGCAGCCTCCGCATCGCCTGACACGAAGAGATGGACCTGCCCGCCATAGATGATGGCGTCATTG
>JASHYD010000299.1 GCA_030043175.1 Xanthobacteraceae bacterium
CACGCTCGCGGTCGACGCCGACACCGGCAAGATCGCGTGGTTCTTCCAGGAAACCCCAAACGAGCACTGGGATTTCGACACACCGAGCCCGAAGATGCTCTACGAAACCACCATCAACGGCGAGACCCGCAAGGTGGTGGCGAACTTCTCCCGCAATGGCTTCTACTACACGCTCGACCGTGCGAGCGGCCAGTTCATACGCGCGGACCAATACCAGGAGAAGGTGACCTGGACCAAGGGCATCGACCCCAAAACCGGCAAGCCGCTCGACTACGATCCGGCGAGCAGCGTGCAGCGCTATGCCGGGCTCGGCCAGCGCCGCGGCAAACCTGGACAGGAAGCCTGTCCGTGGTTCAACGGCTCGCCGACATTCTTCCCGCCGACCTTCGACGCCAAGCGGATGATCGCCTACGTGTCTGGCGCCGAGGGTTGCTCGGGCGGCACCATCGTGCAGACCCCGATGGACGAAAAGAAGGACTGGGTCGGGCTGCGTATGTGCTGCCAGGAACAGGGCCGCGGGAGCGCGCACGGCGCCCTGTGGGCGCTCGATGTGCGCACCGGCAAGATGGTCGGCAAGACGACCTATCCGATCCCGAATCAATCCGGAATGCTGTCGACTGACGGCGATCTCGTCTTCACCGGGCATTCCACCGGCCGCTTCTCGGCCTACGACGCCGATACGGTCAAAGAGATGTGGAATTTCAGCCTTGGAACACCCATCACGGCGCCGCCCATGAGTTTTGCGGTCGGCGGCAAGCAATACGTCGCGGTCGTCGCCGGCGGCGATGCGGGACTGCGCGGCGCTGTGCTTTACCAGCCCTCGGCATTCGTAGCCGTGTTCGGGCTCCCGTAGTATCGCGAACACTTCGGATCCGTCATTGCGTGGTCCCGACGCACCAGTCGGGAGCCAGCGGAGCAAAAGGCGAGCGAAAGGCCAGCGAAAAGCTAAACGCGGGCGAGGCGACATATTCGCCACAATGGCCGACGGCTGAACGCGTCCGCACGGTGAACGGCAAAATGACCAAATCTCTCCCGCAGTGGATCGTCCTCGATCCGGAGACGCTGCGTATTCGGCAGGCGCGTCTCTACTTCGCGGCGGCGCCTAGCCCGACTGTGAACCAGCAAAAGCTCGTGGGCTTTGATGACGCGAGCCGCGAGTAGCCGAGGAATCCGCAGCGCCCACGATGTGCACGCAGAGCTACCCCAACGTGACCAAAGACGGCGGCCGTCTCGGCTAACAGCGGGATGTCGACAAGCTCTTGGTCAACCCCCGTGCGCGGCAGTAATCGGTGCCTCGTGAATGAGCCTCCTTTTCCTGCGACCACAGGTGTTCCCGCACAGTAATTTCGAACTCCGCGTAAAGGCCGCTGCTAAACCAGTAAAGCTGCGGCGTTGACCGACAACTGTGCCATCCCGAATATGGAGCGCTGTGGGCTGATCGATCCGTCGGCCCTTGCCTTGACGGTGTCGAAGTGGTTGCATCTCGCCAGGTGATTTCGGAGAGGTTGCCATGTGGTGGGTTCGCATTTGCTCACTTGTTGGCGTGTTGACCACACCGCTCACCGCGTCCGCGGTGGAGGTCCTGGCCGACGATGTACCGATCCCGGCGGATACACGAATAGTCTCGGCCCCGCCCGAAGCACCCGAAGCCGCCAAGCGATTGTTAGGAGCC
This sequence comes from Xanthobacteraceae bacterium, assembly GCA_030043175.1. The sequence goes on from JASHYD010000299.1 coordinate 1,673, forward strand.
TGGGTTGGCTCGTGGGGCGGCCTGCTGCATCACGTCCTCATCGTCGAAAGCGTCGATTCCAATGGCGTTGCCAGCGTCGTTTATGCGGTCGGCGACAATCCAGGGGCTTCTGTAGCGCGCCAGTGGAAGCGGTACGAAGCTGACGTCTCGGGGGACATTTTGACGATCACCGGTGCGTCCACGATGACCTATCGATTGACGTCTTTCGACAAGCTCGCGGCCACCTTTCACAGGGGGAACGCCGACGCCAGAGCAATGCTCTCCCGCATCGATATGGCCGACCTGATGCGACCCGCGGCTGGGATCGCCTGGACCAGACCCGTCGAATTTCTGAACACTCGATTGCAAGAGGATGGCCGGCCTGTTCGTCTTGAGGTCGTCATCGAAAAGCCGACCAGCGAGGGCCCGTTTCCTCTATTGGTCTTCAACCATGGATCAACTGGAAACGGGCGAGATCCTGCAAGATTTGGGGTAACCTCGTGGAGCCCGGAAATCGCCGACGCCTTCGTGAAGAAAGGCTGGATGGTCGCCTTTCCCCAGCGACGCGGACGCGGCAGATCAGATGGCCTTTATGACGAAGGTTTTGCGCCCGACCGAGCGCGAGGCTACACCTGCGATCCGGAGCGTTCGCTCGCGGGAGCAGATCGGGCGCTGGACGATATCGAAGCCGCCGTCGCGGCTCTTAAACAGCGACCGGATGTCATCCACAATCGCATTGTCGTTGGTGGGGTATCCAGAGGCGGGGTCTTGTCGATTGTCTACGCCGCCGTCCATTCACACGAAGTTCGTGGGGTTGTCAATTTTGTGGGCGGCTGGGTCGGCGAAGGCTGTGGACCGTCGAGCCAAATAAATCGTGCTCTCTTCCGGCGCGGCGGTAACTTCGACGGTTCTACATTATGGCTTTATGGCCATAATGATAGCCTCTATACCATTGATCACAGCCGTTCGAACTTCGACGCCTTTGTGGGCGCAGGCGGGCGCGGTGACTTCTTAGAATTCGATGTGCCGAGCGGGGAGGGGCACAATCTCGTTGGATACCCAAAACAGTGGATTGAGCCGGTCGAGAAATACGTGGCCGCCCTCACCGAAAATCGCGCACGTTAAGAATAGATTTCCTCATTGTAACGGTCAGAATTACGATGCGAAATCTTTATGTCACCAAGGAATTTCGAAGCGGCGTACTTGTGCATCGACCTGGCACATCCGTGGGGCGCCGAGGTCGAACCGAATAACCGCCATGGGTGCGACGGGGACAACTTGACCCGGCCCGCCTTGAGTATTTTTCCGGCGCAGGTCCCGATGCGATGGTAGTACTTCACTGCAGCGATGCCGTAGCCCAGCAAGCCTCCGGCTGCGACGAACCGCGAAATTGGCATGCGGCGGGCAACGCCTGGCGGACCGTCAGCTCAGCAAGTCGTTCGTGACGACCCCACAGACCCACCGCGTCTTTGTCTACGGCACGTTGCGGCGCGGCCATCGCAATCACTTTCTACTCGAAACGAGCGACTTCATAGGCGAAGCCGCAACGCTCAGACCCTATTGGATGATCACGACCGGCGTTTTCCCCGTCGTCCTGGATGCAGTTCCCGCCGACTTCAGGTTCCCGCCGCTTGCCATTGCGGGCGAGATTTACCACGTCGATGATGCCACCCTGGACCAGCTTGACCGTCTCGAAGACAAAGGTCGGGCCTATGACCGCAAGGTGACTGACGTCTACGAGGGCGGCCGCAAGGTCGAGGCCTATATCTACATCGGCGTCGCCGACTACTGGCACCACCGGCACTTGCCGGCCTGGACGATCCAGAACGAGCGCCGCGAGCTGGAATGGGCGGCCTCTTGACCACAGTATAAGCGCGCAGCGCCTCGGGGCCGCGTGAAAACAAGCCGGCTGACCCATGTATTTTACGCAAACGCCGTAACACGCGACCACCGGGCGATCGCCGTTTGGATCCTTTCCAGGGGCGGTTGAGACACGCGTTTTGGTTCGTCGCGGACGCGCCGTTCGAACCC
>JASHYD010000300.1 GCA_030043175.1 Xanthobacteraceae bacterium
CCCATAACCGCCTGCAATTGGTCCTCGCTGACTCGGCCACTGTTGGCCAAAGCATGTCCGGCGGCGTGGCGTAACGCGTGAGGATGGCAAAGCCGGCGATCCAGGCCGGCACGTGCGCCGGCGGCCGCAAGCAACTTGGCAAAGGCGTCGCGGGTCATCTGCGACCCACCGTGCTCTCGGTAGCGCTCGCTTGCGAACACGTTTGAACTACCATCAGCCTTCGATCGCAAGGCCCGCAAAGCACGCGCATCGGCTGGCGTGAGGTGCTGCACGCCGCCGACACCGCCCTTTCTACGCCTGATGGTGATAGTCCCCGCCTTCAGGTCGAGGTCACCCCATCGCAGCCCCTGCGGCCCGACAAGTTCGCTCACGCGCAGCCCGTGGTGATAGGCAAGGCTGATCATGAGAGCGTCTCGCGCGCCATGCCTGCCATCCTTTGCTGCGCGGATCAGGGCCTCGACCTCGGCAGGGCGAAGGTACTTGCGATCGGCCCGACCGTAGTCGGCATCCGTCTTGCGGCGCGGGTTTCGACCAACTCTCTGCAAAAGTTTTTTGACTTGCGGCTCAGTCCGCTTCAAATTCGCTCTCATTCTCAATAGCCCCGCCACGAACTCGCTGCAAAATAACACTACAATGCAGAGAGTAGCAAGGTGCTCTGCCCCCAGGAAGGGCTCGCAGTCTCTGCCCACGAGGAGGCGCCTAAATTACCGCCTGGATCCTTCAAACCCGCGATAAGCTTGGTAGTCGAAAGACCGTGTTAGCGTTTCGGTCACTGGAGAAGAACGATGCGAATTCCGCAGCGAATTCCCCTCATCCTCACCGTTTTCATCGCCATCGCGTCGTCCGCCGATGCGCAGTGCCTCTCATCGGCGGAATCCGTTTTGGCAGCGCATCACGGATCTCATGCGGTTTGGACGCGGCGACTACCGGGACACGTAGGCGAGAAGTGCTGGTTTGCCTCGTCAGCCGAAACCAAGGTGGTCCACGCGGACGATTCGAGAGAAGACGCTCGTCAGATCCGGCCTGTGAGTGCGCAAGAAGCTCCTCTCCCCCGTCCGCGATCGCAAGACACCACGACTGCTACCGAACGCACACCGGTGACGGATGCCATCGACTCGAGAGATGACGCTCGTCAAGTCGAGCCCATGAGTGTAGCGGTCCCACCCCCGCTTCCGCCTTCCCGAGAGACTCGGGGCGCAACCGAACAGGCACCGCCGCCCGCTCCGGCGAAGCCTGTTTCGACGACAGGCGGAGCCAAGTCGATTTTGATGTGGGGCAGGCCGATGGGCCTCGATGCAACGTGGGAAGAAATCTTCAACAGGCGGGAGCGTGCCACCGAGTGACTCATGTCCGACAAGCGCATGAGAGTTGCGCTGGACAGCCTGAGCCATTGGTCTCGGTCGAGGGCGCCTCGCTGAACTCGATCCGAACTTGTCCCAGAGACATAAGCTGGAGATTGACACCGGCAAGTGGCCGTTGAGCAAGTTGTGCCCATGTGCCGCCCGGTTCAATGCTGCTCCGGTTCGAGCGGATAGAGGCCGACCTCTCCGCCATCTCTAATCTGATGAGCGTCGCGCCGGTATACAACGAGACGACGGGGCCCCAGTGCGCCCGCCCGTTTATCGTGCAAGGAGGGGGAATGTCTGCTGCGCCTCGGGGATCGCGCGAGGGATGTGAACGGTCAGCAAGGCAACGATCGGTTCCGATCTACGAAGAGCGGTGGAGTATCGATAACCCAACGCACGGGGGCCTCATCCCAACGCACGATGACAGGGGTTACGATCCCCATTGCGAAGAGATTGCTGCCCGCGATCTCGCCAGGCATCGGGAAGCGAATACCTGGTCGTCGCGGAGAGGATACAACGGGCGCCATACGTGCCCACGGCCAAGTCTACGGCCGCGGCGCCGCTGCCACAGGCGAGGGACGACATGACTTGAAAGGTTGAGGGGCGGCGATTCCGGCTCGACCCGCAGAACACGTTCCCTCCGCTCAACGGAGAAGCGTGTATCAAGATCAAAAGGATTACGGCCACCTCATCGTCGGTATGTCGCCCGCGCTTGATACGCCAATATGGCAACGAGATTGGCACCATCTCGCAATCGATGCGATGAGGAGCCCGAAACAGGCTGGGCCGAAAGAAGACTCCGCGAGTGCTGGCGTTTCGCCTATTTCTCGCGCAAGGCGCCGGCGCGGGCGCATTCCTCGGCGACCTGCAGGTACCGGCGAATCGAGTCAGTGCCGACCACGTACGGGTGCGGGTCCCCAGCCTTTCTCTTTTCGAGCGCGGCCATCTTTACGGGGGAGTTGTCCTGGTTGGTGTGATTGGCGATATGCACGTCGGCGCCAGCCTGCGCCACAATAGTGCCGAAGCGCTGCGCCGACTCTGCATAGGTCTCGAAGCGCGCACGCGAATGCTCGAAATTGAACCCGGTGCCGCCCCATTCGGCAGCAAGATGCATGTGGCCACCATCGCGCACTGGCACGAGAGTCGAAATCGTGCCGAGCGTGTGGCCGGGCGTGAGATACATGGTGATGGTGGTGTCGCCGAGCGTGAGCTTCTGCCCGTCGTACGCGATCATGTCGCGTTTGGGCTTGCTCGGCAGTCGAGTGCTGGTCTCGGCCAGCTGCCAGTCGACCTCCGAAAGGATAATGCGGGTGCCAAACTTCTCCTGCAGGTATTTGGCGCCGCCGATGTGGTCGATGTGGGCGTGGCTCACGATCGCATATTTGAGCTGCGCCGGATCGAGCCCGAGCTTACGCAGGCCACCTTCCACCTCGTCGGCGACCGAATAGTGCCAGATCGTGTCAATGAGGATGATTCCCTCGGCGGTGTTCACCGCCCAGGCGGAATATTCCTTCTCGCCGACGAAGTAGAGATTGTCGAACACCCTCACCGGCTCGACGTGCCAAGTGGAACGCTCTGGATCGGGGCGCGGGCCGGCGGTGTTCGGACCGGCCGCGGGCCGCTCGCACAGCGCCCCGTATAGCCGCTGGTTGTCGTCGCCGGCAGCGACCTTGGCCATCGCCATGTGCGATTCGACGGTACCGGTGGTCGGCTGCCCGACCGCCGCCGCGCCGGCGAATGCGGCGGCGAGCGCAGTAGTTGCGAGCAAAGCGCATGTCCCCAGTTTCATGGTGATCCTCCCCGTTGGTCTCGTTGCGTACGAATCAGCGCGTGCTGGCAGCGCTCCACCACTTCGCGGTTCCTGGCTCTTCGCAACAAAGGATAACCCTCTGCAATCCCAGTTCATAGAGGGAAGGTGGCTGCGGTCACGGACAGCGCAAATCACCTGCGGCCTCCTCCAAAACAAAGCCAGCTGGTGAGTGCGGCCGACGTCCTGCGCATTCGTGCCCGAGCCGCAAGCGCATTAGCGCAGGAACCTTCTGATCTCTCTGATCTCATGAGGCTAGAGATCGCCGGCAGCGCGAGGCATTCTCAATCCCCTGCGTTCTCATTTGTGAGCGGAAATTCTAGTACGCCGCCAGCTTTATGCTTATGGCCAAGTATCCCCTTATGAAGCGTAACAACGTAACAATGTCGATGGCTGTGGAACAACTCACAACGCCCAACCGTGAAGGATCACTGGTGCGTCCGCTCGGGACCGCGCCGATGGCTCAAGGCGTATCCGACCTAGGCGCTTCAAGGATGCGTTCAGCGCAGGTCCGGGTCCTGATGCCAGCCTGCTCTGGATCATCTATTCCAAAGCTTGCTCCCTGGCGAGATTGCGCAACCATTGATCTTTTTGGAAATGATGCCCTCAGCAGTGAATTGGTGCGGGGACGACGCCGCCAGGGACAATTCGTGGCCAACCTGATCGTCCAGTAGCGACCGATGAGCCGACCGTGGATGCGCATCAATGAGCGAGGCGCGCGGCCCAGAATGCTTGCAACTTTTGGAACTAATCGCTGGGCGCCGGGTTTAGCCGGCCACACTCTTCTTCGCGTCGCCCTGCCGCCGGCTGTTTCCCGCTCGTTACGTGGCAGGCCCTCACCAAGCCAAACGGACGCGATTCTTGCCGACCTTGTCCCGTGCGAACCAAGAGCTGTCCTTAGCCTATTCCGCCAGTTCCGCTAATGTGACGATGCTATAAGGCCGACTTGCGCGCAGCAGCAAATGGTGGAGGCGCTGGTCGTGCGGACCACAAATCGCCTATCATCGCCGTCCGTGTGCGGTTCAGCTGGCGAACGCCAGAATAATCGGAAATAAGAAGCGCGCGGCCGGATCAAATAGACAATGCTCATAGGAGGCGACCAATGTGCATGCAGCGGAATTTCCTTCTCTTCGCCGCGCTGGTGACTGCGCCTGCGATGCCCGCGATAGCGCAAACGCCTTCGGCGGTCGGGCCGTTCGGCAGCGAGGCCCACCGCACCGCCCCGATCCCGGACTTTTCCCGCGTATGGAATCATCCTGCCTTTCCCTGGTTCGAACCGCCCGCGTCAGGTCCTGGCCCGATAACGAACTTGTCGCGCTGGTCGCAGCAGCGGCCCCAAACTGACGGCGGTTCGGCTGCTTTGCCTGTCAGCGAGGTGGGTATCAGCAACTACGACCAACTGGTGGGGGATTATAAAAGTCCGATCTTGCAGCCCTGGGCAGCAGCGGTGGTCAAGAAGTTCGGCGAAATGTCGCTTGCTGGCATTACCTATCCGAACCCTTCGAACCAGTGCTGGCCGTTTCCCCCGCCGTTCATTTACAAGCAGTTTCTGATGCAGATGATACAGCAGCCGGATCGGATTATAATGTTGTATAATGGCGATCAAATTCGCCGCGTGCGCCTGAACCAGTCACATCCGTCACCGCTGACCCCGTCCTGGTACGGGGATTCGATCGGCCATTATGAAGGCGACAGCCTCGTGATCGACACCGTCGGCGTCAAGACCGATCGCCCTTATGCGATGATCGACTTGTTTGGTACCCCCTACACAGACAAGCTGCACATCGTCGAACGCTATCAGGTGCGCAACTACGACGACGTGAAAGATGCGCTCGAAAGGAACAGGAAGGAGAACTGGCTGTTCAACGGCGATGTCTTCAAGGACTACCGCGGTAAGTTCCTGCAGTTGCACGTGACGATCGAGGATGAAGGCGTTTTCACAACGCCCTGGACGGCGACTATAACTTATATGCCGGGGCCCGACCACATAGCCGAAGGGGTCTGCGCCGAAAATCCGCACGAATACTACAACAGCAAGGACTCGGACGTCCCGAAAGCGAAGACACCGGACTTCTGAAGAACATTGTCGACGACAGGGTGTCGCCAAAAAGGTGGGGGAATTCAAGCAGCCGAAGAAAAGGTTGATGGCGGTGGGGCAAGGAGCCTCTTAAGCCAGAGTTTGTTGCGTTATCGCCTTATCTATTTGCGGGCAGACGAAGTGCGACTCATCTATAAAGGGGCACTGGTCTCGGCCCCGATCGACCCTGATCGGGGCTGTTTTTTATGCCTGACCGATTACTCGTGTCCGGCCCGCGGCACCGCCAAAGCAGCGTCTCGCTCATCACTTTCTCGCCAAGCATGCGGGCCGTGACTGAGGACGCCCGCCAACACGGCCATCTCCGAGAGCGCGAGGTGATGACCGGCTATCGGCCCAGTCGCGGTCGCCGGCCGCGTGTGGTGATCGCGAGGCTGCGGCTGGTGATGCCGGTCGCATGCGTTGCACACCTGCGATTCTTCTCCGCATATGTGGAATGCCTGCCACGGCCGGTGGAAAGGCTATCACGCGCCAAATGGCGAGGCCGCCGAGCCGTTTTCGCCTTAGTGTTTCGTTGCGCACCAGCAGGAGCGCGCAACCCAGTCCAGCCGTTAAAGCGTGTCCGGCTTGGCCACAACCGGCGCAGGCCGCGCAGTCCCGACGCTCCTTTGCGGGCGGTGGCTGGCGCATCACGCGCCTTTTTTCGCAGCCTGAGCAACGGGCGTGCGCGCAGTCGCCAAGACGGCGGGCCACATAGGGCCAACTGACGAGATGAGTTGCATTTAGGTCAGCAATACTGCCATATCATCTAGATAGCCCGTGGAGGATTTCTCATGACGGCAGCCAGAGATTGGGAACCGGCCTACGCGCGCCGCGCCGAGGGCATGAAGGCATCGGAAATTCGGGAACTCCTGAAACTTCTGGAGCAACCTGGCATCATCTCTTTTGCCGGCGGCATCCCAGACCCAGCGCTCTTCCCCGCGCAAGCTGCGTCGACCGCCTACACTGAGGCATTGGCCAGCGAGGGCGATGCAGCGACGGCATTGCAATATTCGGTGAGCGAGGGTTACGGACCGCTGCGAGAATGGATTGCCCATGACATGGCCTCACGAGGGGTTCAAGCATCGCCGGAGAACATCATCATCACCGCAGGCTCCCAGCAGGCGCTCGATTTCCTCGGCAAACTGCTGCTCACTCCGGGCGACACAGCTCTTGTCACCGCGCCGACATACCTTGGAGCGCTGCAGGCATTTTCGGCCTACGAACCACGCTACGACACAATACGCCCCGACCAAACCAATCGGACGCCTGATTCCTACAGTCAGGCGGCGCAGAAGGCAGCAACCGGCGCTCGCGTGAAGTTTGCCTACGCAGTTCCTGACTTCGCAAACCCAACCGGCGAGACATTGTCGCGCTCTGCTCGGACGACGCTACTTGATCTGGCAGGGAACCTCGACATACCGGTGATCGAAGACACCGCCTATCATGCACTGCGCTTCGAGGGCCCGCACATTGCTGCACTTCAAGCAATCGACGTGGCACTGTGTGGCTCTCTCGATAAATCGCGCGTTGTATACCTCGGCACGTTTTCCAAGACCGTCGCCCCGGGATTGCGGATCGGCTGGGTTTGCGCTTCGCGGGCGCTCGTTCGGCGCCTCGTTCTGATCAAGCAGGCGAGCGATCTCAATGTATCGGTAATCAATCAGAGGGTGATGCACCAGCTTGTCTCGGACGGCCGACACGCAGAACTGATCGCGCGGGCACGAGCCCACTACCGACCCAAGCGCGACGCGATGCTCGCTGCCCTGAAAGCACACATGCCATCGGGCGTAAATTGGACAAAGCCAGAGGGAGGATTATTCATCTGGCTGAAGCTGCCGACCGGCGTGTCTGGCGCATCATTGCTGAAGCGAGCCATCGATGAGGCCAAGGTGGCTTTCGTTCCAGGCGCCGCCTTCTTTTACGATGGCAGCGGAGAAAATACCGTCCGCCTTTCTTATTCACTTCCGAATACATCGGAAATCATAACTGGCGTACGCAGACTTACTTCGTTGTTGCGTTGAATTAGTCCGTTCCTGACCCAACGGCTGCAGCTTGGCTGTGACGCCACGCAGATCATCGATGAATTTTCGTCCGCTATATGAGTACGTCGACATGACGGCGCACGTTCAAAACGTTGTCGGACTGGGTCGCATTTCGGTCCGGCCGACCATCGCGAAAACCCGCCTCGTACGTGGTGGGTGCGCGTCAGGGAGCGGACGCAATTTCCGTTGCAAATAGCGCTGCTTCAAGGCCGAAACCGGAAGGGGACCGCGGAGCCCATCCTCCGGCTGCAGTACAAACTTGAGCGTGGTTCGCCAGACGACCGGGTGCGAATGGGTAGATTAAAGCATTCTTGACAACCTTTCCCGCGGCGCACACTCAGACAACTGGATTCGATCGTGGTGACCTCACGGGGCTTGGACGCGGGCACAGTTAAGCTTGCGGGCCATCGAGCGGTTTTTCATTGTTACGCGAAAATAGAACCGAGCACCGAACGCAAGTGAGACCCTTTCTTCTAGGATTACTTGGTGGAGCCGCGCCGCAGAGCAGACGAACAAGGCGCGTGACCCGGGACGTTGAAGCAACCAGAAAAGCGGATGCAATCTTGAAAGGGCTGAAGCCTTCGCTAAGGCGATGAGCGATTTATTGCTGTTCGCGCTAGCCATATAACGGACGCGAAAACAAGGGGGCGCTTATCATGCAGTTTGGTCTCCGCGGGGTCATTTTCTCGAAATTGAGCGCATTTGCTTTCGATTGTTCCAGCCATCTTCGTGGCCGGTTGTCAAACGACAGCCTCAGGGACTCGGGGCAGCGGTGGGTGTAAAGGTGAGATGCTCCGTCCGGTAATCGCAGATCCGGATGCGAAGCAGAGATTTTGTCAAAACGTGCATTCCACGGAGGTTGGCGTGTTCCTCTTATCAGCAAGGCTCCCTACTGCCGGCGCCGCGGCTTTCATGGTATTGGCAGCGATCGCCGGCATCTCATGCCTAACCACTGCGCAGGCGGCACAGCCGCTGCACCGACCGGCCCCCGTTCAACACGCCGCTCCTGTTCACCGCGCCGCCCCCGTCCAACGGGCAGCACCACGCGTGTCCACGCCGCGCCCCACACCGCAAGTGCACGTCAACAGGCCCGTCCAAGTCGCGCCGAAAGTCACGCAACCGCAGAATGCCAACAGAAATCTTCGCGCCGTGAATCCGGGCCTGCAGCGCGTCAACCCCAACGTTCGGCTTAACACTCCGAGCATCCAGCGCGTCAATCCGAACGCCCAGAGACCTAATCCAAATCTGGCGCAGCCGAAGGTCGGTCCGCCGTTGCAGGGCGCCAACGCCCTCAAGCCTGGTCCAGGCAAGCCGGTTATCAAACCGGTGTCGTTGAGGCGCGGCCCGGGCGGCCTCCAGCAGATCAAGCCCGCCTTTCCGGTGGTGAACATCCACAACAAGTTCTGGCCGATCCAAAGAGATCGGCGGTTCCTCTGGATTGGCGGTCATCGCAGGTTCTTCATTCCGGTCGGCCTGCTCGGGGTAGCCCTGATCGGCGGCTCTTATTGGTATCCGGACGCCTACGTCTCAATTGACGGGCCGGCTTGCGCCGGGTTCACGCCGGACGGCTGCCAGCTGCACTGGCGGATGGTCAATTTCGAGGACGGCGGCGCAGAACCGCAATGTGTGCAATACTGCCCGCGGGTCGGTCCTCCGCCCGCCGCTGCCGCGCCACTGCCGCCACCACCGGCGTTTGCGGCGAACGGCGCGTGCCAACTCACGATCTTCTCGGAGCCGAATTTCGCCGGTCTCTCGGCGCCGACCGGGGACAGCCAGCCGGACCTGTCGCAGAGCGGATGGCGCAATGAAATAGCCTCGATCCAGGTGCAGGCTGGCACCTGGGATTTCTTCGGTGAGGAAAACT
>JASHYD010000301.1 GCA_030043175.1 Xanthobacteraceae bacterium
GGAATTCTCAACAGCCAGGAATTTCGGGCGATCTTGGCCCTTTGCCACGGTCGACGAAATCACGATCCGATCGTGGTCCTGTCATGCGAGCGATAACCGTCAAGCCGGGTGGAAAGCCGCGAGCGCAGCACCGCCCGCCGCACAAAGGATGACGACGATCCAGGGCGGTGTTTGCCACATGAACAGCATTAGAAAGGCCGCTGCCGTAAGGGCAAAATCCCCCGCGCTGGCGATCCCGGCCGTCCAAACAGGTTTGTAGAGTGCGGCGAGCAGAAGCCCCACCACCGCGGCATTGACGCCGCCAAGCGCCGAGTGCGCCCATGGACGCGCGCGAAGCTCGTCCCAAAATGGAAGGGGCCCGATGACCAGCAAAAACGAGGGCAGGAACATTGCGGTGAGACACAGGATCGCGCCCGCCCACCCGTTAGGCTGCGGTCCCATCACCGCGCCAAGATATGCCGAGAAAGTAAACAACGGACCAGGCACGGCTTGTGCCGCACCGTAGCCGGCAAGAAAGCTGTCGTTGGTCACCCAGCCTGGCGGGACCACGGCCGCCTGCAGCAAGGGCAGCACCACATGCCCGCCGCCGAACACCAGTGAGCCGGCGCGATAGAATGCATTGACGAGTTGAAGACTCTGGCTCGGGATCGCAGTCGCGAGTAGCGGCAATCCCAACAGCATAACGAAGAACAGGGCAACGGCGACGATCGCCGCTGTTCTGCTGACGGAATGCGGCAGGATAGCATGATCGGTAGGCGCGGCGCTTCGTATCAGCCACAGACCAGCGCCGCCGCCGAGCAATATTGCACTCACTTGGCCCCAAGCGGACGGAAATGCCGATACGATCGCGGCCGCGGCGACGGCCATGCTGGCGCGCTCGCGGTCAGGTGCCAGCGACCGCATCATTCCGAGGACGGCCTGCGCCACCACCGCCACCGCCGCGACTTTGAGACCATGCAGCCAGCCGCTGCCAAGCGCGTCACCGATCGCGGCAGCTCCGAAGCCGAACAGCACAAGCGCGATAGCCGACGGCAGCGTAAACCCGGCCCACGCTGCAACGGCGCCTCGATAGCCAGCGCGCGACAGGCCAATGGCAATTGCGACCTTGCTGCTGGCAGGGCCGGGCAGAAACTGCGAAAGCGCCACCAGGTCCGCATAGGCCTTCTCGTGCAGCCATTTGCGCCGAACAACAAATTCATTGCGAAAATATCCGAGGTGCGCAACTGGTCCGCCGAAACTGGTCAGCCCGAGCCGCGTGAAGACCGCGAGAACTTCGAGCACGGAGCCAGACGGGCCTTTCGTGGCAGTAGTCATCTGTGCCTGCGTTCGTCCATAAGCGCTGTGATTGCGTTTCGACCATAGCTTAGCCCGTCCCGCGGGGCGATGGCTTGGTCTGGTAACCCGCCGCCTAAAGGTTGAGGTCAAAACTCCCGCCTTCGCGCGTTGCCATTATCAACCGATGCGCGAAAAAACTCGTCGGCTGCTTTGCGCACAATCGCGCTATAACCACCCTCGCCACTTGAACCAGAGAATTGGGAGGACCGTGCTGAGGACAATCAGCGCGAGGCCGAATTGGTAGCCCCAGGCCCACTGGAGTTCCGGCATATTCTTGAAATTCATTCCGTAAATGCCCGCCACAAGAGTCGGTGGAATCCCGACGACTGACACAATCGTCAGCACGGTGAAGATGTCGTTCTGCTTCGTGGAGATGAAACCCAGCACCGCATCCAGCAAGAATTGAACCTTGTCGGACAGATGAGTTTCGTAATCCGTTAACGACAACAAATCGGTCTGGGCGCTGTTCAAGCGGGTGCGCGTCATGTTTGGTATCCAGTCCCGCTCCGGCTTGACAACGAAAGGAACGATCCGTTGCAGGCCCAGCAGACTGCCGCGAATGCGCGACAGGCGTTCCCCGGCATTGCCGACTTCAATCAAAGTGCGGTGCAAAGCATCGTTGGATCGCGTCAGGTGCCGCCGCCTCTGGCGCGGCTTTACGAAGACGGCTCGCGATAGCGCATCCAGGTCTGCGGCGACGTCTTCGAGCCAGTCCGCGTTAAAATCCACCATCTCATCGACAATTGCGGCAAACACGTCGACACTCGAGGGGCGTGCGTCGCACTTGGAGAGCTTTGCCGCCACCGTGTCAAACGAACGCAATTGCGTATAGCGGATGGTGACCAGCACGTCGTTCGACTGGACAAATCCGATCGGCGACAGCGGCTCGTCAACACCACGCCCATGAGAGATAAAGGGAATGCTTAGGAACAGCGCGCCGTTTTCTTCAAAGATGCGGCTGGATGACTCCACTTCGCTCAATTCGTCGCGCGAGGGGATTTTGAGCCTGTAATTTCTTTCGACGCTGGCCCTCTCGTCCTCTGTGGGATCGAGAAGGTCGAGCCACGACGCCTTGCATGCGGGCTGCCCGTCCGCGCCTTTTCCTCCCCCGCTTGCTTGGGAAGGATCGGTTGGGGCGTAAGCCGGATAGGCTGTCAGCATTTCTAACTCCGTTTTAGCTTTGGCGTGGTCGGCGAGATACATACCACCTGCAGCCGGCTACTCCTTGCCGGAATTGCCCGGAGGTATCGAAAGTTCCCTAGAGCACTGCTGCGAGGGGCACGAAGGGCCCGCCATGATGCGCTGTCGCGACGATCGCCAAATCTCGCCGGTTGAAGCAATGCGCCCTCTCGTGGATTGAGGCCGCGCTATCGGGTCGGTGTGCCTCGACCGCAGGTGGGTGGGCTCGATACGAGATCGCCGGTCCGCGCGGCGAGGGCAGTCGGCGGTCAGTTTGCCCGAATCTGGAGAGGCCCCTGAACTCGGCCCACATAGCCAATTCGCTCCTGGCGGCAAGATCGAGTTCCTTCCCGTTGCGGATCGCACAGGGCTCTCGCCGCGACCCGCCATCCGTGGCGCTCGCCTGGCGGCGTCGAAGGTCATCGAGTCTGCAGCGATCCACGCCCGGCCGGCACCGCATGCACATCACGTGTCGTGGCATGGGCGCTTCTGCCTAGACAGCAACCGGATTAGTCTCCGGTACCGGAACCTCAACCAAATGATCGCGTTCATCTTCAGGCTCATGCGAGACCAATGCAACACTTCGACGGACTTGTTGAGCGTTTGTACCGCAAGCTTGGGCGAGCATCACAACATCGTTGCGCGAGGCATCATGCAGACCGCCGCTTCCGACGCCCCGGTCAGTCATGATCACGCCTCGCTTTCGATTGATCTCGCGTTGCAAGGCGGCGGCGCTCACGGCGCGTTCACCTGGGGCGTGCTCGACCGCCTCCTCGAAGAGCCCTGGCTTCAGATTGAGGGAATTTCCGGCACCTCCGCTGGCGCCATGAATGCGGCCGCTCTGGTTCACGGCCATGCCGTGGGCGGGCGCCTCGGCGCCCGAAAGGCTTTGGTGGATTTTTGGCGCTCCGTCTCCGACGCCGGTCGCTTCAGCCCCGTCCAGCGGGGGCCGCTCGATGTCATTCTGGGCCGCTGGACGCTCGACAATTCCCCGGCTTGGATCGCGATGGATATGATGTCGCGCGTGCTTTCGCCCTACGACCTCAACCTCGGCGAATGGAACCCGCTGCGGAATATCCTCAAAGCGGCATTAGATTTCGAGCGGGTGGCGCAGTCGTCAATCAAGCTTTTCATCACCGCCACCAATGTCGCAACGGGCCGGGCCCGCGTGTTCAGAAACCGCGACATCACACCGGAGGTGCTCATCGCTTCGGCCTGCCTCCCCACGATGTTTCAGGCCATAGAAATCGATGGCGATGCCTATTGGGACGGCGGTTATTCCGGCAACCCGACCATCACCCCTCTGGTACGCGAAACTGCATCGCAAGACACCATCATCGTCCCGATCAATCCGATCGAGCGCAAAGGCACGCCGCGCGCGGCGAGCGACATTCTCAATCGCCTCAATGAGGTCGCGTTCAACGCCGTGCTGCTGAAAGAATTGCGCATGATCGCGCTGTTGCGGCGGGTCGCGGACCCCGGACATGAAGAGGGGGAGAAGTGGTCCAAGATGCGGGTGCACTGCGTATCGAACGAGGTGATGACGAAACTCAGCGCCTCCTCCAAACTGATCACCGAGTGGGATTTCTTCTGCCTGCTGCGCGACGAGGGCCGTCGTGCGGCGCAAGCATTCCTCAACAACCGTGCAGGCGATCTCGGGCGTCGCTCCACGCTCGATCTCGACGTCTTATTAGCGGGTGTGTGACGCGATTCGACTTGGGGCTTCGCTTCACGCACAGCCGCCGGTCCCGCTCGCGATACCAACCAAGGTGCTGTTGCATCGCTTAATTTAATCCGTCCTGCCAGGTAAGCAGGCGTCTCCCTGAAGCGCCCGGCCGTTGCTGCTCACCCAGGGCCGGACCTTCGGAGGTCCTGAAATCATCCGCCAACCTGCGGCCAAGAATGTAAATGACACCGGCTGATAGGTGCGACCATGCTGCGCGTGTCGAGCGATCCCGACGAGCTGCTTGGTGTGCGCCTATGAGCCGCAGCAGTTTCGCGCACCGAACGGCCGGGGATGCTCGAAGTCACGCCACAAAAACACCGGCCTCGCGAGGCGCCGCAAGCTCATGAGCAGCTCATTGAATCGTCGGTCGAAATGACCTCGCCGCGCCGGCCGACTATCGCTACCGCTCTCCCAGCCGGAGCGTGCTCTTCAAGATCGTCGCGTCGCGGGCAAATTCGACCTCCACGGTTTGCCCCGGAGTGACGTCCCTGAGCGCGTCCGCCAAGGCCCTCAAGTTGGAGGTTTTGACGCCGCCGAGAGCGAGAAGCCGGTCGCCCGGTTTGATCCCGGCGCTGTCGGCCCCGGATCCCGGCTGCACGCCGCCAACGCGTACGCCTTCGCCCTGGTCCGTCATGTCGGGCACGATCCCGGTGGCTGCCCGGCGGGCGGCAGTGGGCGCCGCCGGGCGCGCCGTCGCCGTGGCCGCCGTACCGGAATAATTCAGCGGCTCGGCTCGTGCAGCCAGATAATCGACTGCCTCCTTGAGGATGGCTGCAACCTTGACCATTCCCGCATAATCGATCTTGTCGGCTGTGTCCGATGGGCGGTGATAATCGTTCGCCGTGGAGGCAAACAGCTGCACGGCCGGAACGCCAGCTTCGACGAACGCCGTGTGGTCCGATCCCTCGAGTTCCTGCGTAACCACTTGCGTTGGTATGCCGGTCACCGCGCTCGCCCCCATGAAGATGAACGGCAATTC
>JASHYD010000026.1 GCA_030043175.1 Xanthobacteraceae bacterium
ATCATCAATAGCGACCTGGGATCGAGCGCGGGTCTTGCCGCCGCCCAGCGGGAAGGCTTCGAGCGCGTCCTCAGCTTGGTAGCACTGGGAGAGGTCGGAATCGTTGGCAGCCGCGAGGTGTCGCGGTTATCTCGAACGGACAAAGACTGGTGTCGGCTGTTGGAGGTATGCCAGATCTTTGGAACGCTAGTCGCTGATGAGCAACAGGTCTACGATTTGACTAATCTCGACGATCAGTTGGTGTTGGGCATCAAAGGGACACTCAGCGTCGTTGAGCTCAAGGTCATGCGCCAACGTTTGCTGGCAGGGCAGGAGGCCAAAGCGCGCCGCGGCGAACTGTTCAAAAGGCTTGCGATTGGGTATGCCCGCGACCCCGTGGGTAAGATCATGTTTCATCCCGACCGACGGGTCTGCGAAGCGATACAGCTCGTGTTCGCCAAGTTTCGAGAACTGTGGAGCGTGCGTCAGACATTCCAATGGTTCCGTGATCACGACCTGGAGCTACCCGTCAATCCGATACAGGGAACGCAGCTGATCTGGAAGGTTCCTTCGCAAAGCCTAATCCGCGACATTTTACGCAATCCCTTCTACGCCGGTGCCTATGTGTGGGGACGGCGTTCAGTTACGACCGTGCTGGTAGGAGGCCGGCTCGAGAAACGTCAGAGTGCGATGCGCCCCGCCGAAGATTGCCGCGTCTTCATCCGCGATCATCATGTAGGTTATATTGACTGGGCAACCTACGAAGAGAATCAGCGAATGATACGGCGCAATTCGGTGAACCGGGAGGGGGACGAATCGATGGTGGCGATTCGCGCTGGCCAGGGTCTTCTGGTCGGACTCCTGCGCTGCGGACACTGTGGACGCAAGCTGCAAGTACGGTATTGGGGCGGCCGCGGTACACATGCGCGCTACCTTTGCAAAGGCGACTACGATGATGGCGGGCAGTATTGCCTCGGCTTCGGCGGCAGCTCGGTAGACCGATGCGTAGGACAAGAACTATTAAAGGCGATCGCGCCATTGGGGGTGGAAGCCAGTCTGCGAGCTCTCGAAGAACAGAGTGCAGGCGGCTCCGCTCAACGTGCCGCGCTGTCCCGCAAGCTCGAGCAGCTGGTGTATGAGGCGAGGAAGGCCTTCGAACAGTACGACGCGGTCGATGCCCGGAATCGACTTGCAGCCGGCGAGTTGGAACGGCGGTGGAACGGAAAGCTGGAAGAGATCGAGGCAGTCAAGCAGCGACTTTCCAGTCTCGAAACGGAGCGCTACTCGTTATCGCCTGAAGAGGAAATCAGAATACGTTCGATGGGTGATCACTTTGCTGGAGTCTGGCAGAGCAACCACTGCCCCCCGACACTTAAGAAGATGATCTTCCGCACCGCCATCGAAGAGATCATTGTGCGTACTGACCAGGATAAAAAAAATCTTGAGTTGGTGATTCACTGGAAGGGAGGTGCGCATACGCAACTCGCAATGCAGCGACCGCGTTCCGCAAAGGAAATGGCCACGCCCATGGAGGCGCTGGAGATCATTCGTCGCATGGCTGTTCGATACGGCGACGACCAGATTGCCTCTGTGTTGAACCGACGCGGCTATTCCACGGGCAAAGGAAAGCGGTGGAATCAGACTCGTGTGGCGACAGCCCGGCGTAACCATTCGATCGCCGGTCAAAAACGAGCTCTGCACGATCCGGAGAGAGTGAGTTTGAGTGAAGCTGCGCGAATATGCGGCGTCAGTCACCACACCATCGAAAAGCTGGTTGAATCCGGCCTGTTGAAGCGCGAACAAATAACTCCTCGTGCACCTTGGGAAGTCAGCCGCCGTGATTTGGATGCTGAACCGATTCGTAGCGTTATTGAGCGCCTCCACCGTACCGGCAAGCTAGTTCTGCAGGGGGGTTGCGCGGAAGACCAGCTTGCGTTGTTCACTGAAAATCAAGGAGATGATAAATCCCACGGGGCGAAGGGAAGCGGTGGAATCAGACCCGTGTAGCAACAGCCCCGGCGTAACCATTCGATTGCCGGTCAAAAACGAGCTCTGCACGATCCGGAGAGAGTGAGTTTGAGTGAAGCTGCGCGAATATGCGGTGTCAGTCACCACACCATCCAAAGGCTGGTTGAAGCTGGCCTGTTTGAAGCGCGAACAAATAACTCCTCGTGCACCTTGGGACGCCGTAACCCATTCGCAATGTTATTGAGCGCCTCCAACGCGCACCGGCAAGCTAGTTCTGCAGGGGGGGTTGCGCGGAAGACCAGCTTGCGTTGTCCACTGAAAATCAAGGAGATGATAATGCCCGGTATCTTGAGTGAGGGTTCTGGGTGAGTCCCGAGCCCCAGGTGTGGAGGACGGAGAGCATGCCGATGCGGGCGCCGAGGTGCTTGGGATCGGCCGCGATGGTGATCAGGGTCTCTGCCGATGCCTTGAACAGGATGTCGTAGATCGCGGCCTTGTTCTGGTAGGCGATGTCGGCGATTTGCGCCGGCAGCGAGAACACAATGTGGAAGTAAGGTACGGGCAATAGCTCGGCCTCGCGCGCAGCGAGCCACTCTCTCGCAGCGGCTCCCTGGCACTTGGGGCAATGCCGGTTACGACAGGAGTTGTAGGCGATCTGTGTATGGCCGCACTTGTCGTTCTCGCAACGCGCAACATGCCCGCCGAACGTTGCCGTGCGGCAGTT
>JASHYD010000302.1 GCA_030043175.1 Xanthobacteraceae bacterium
TTAAAAAAAATGACCCCGCTAAGCAGCGGGGCCAAGTCGAAAGGAAGTACGATACTCACACAGACAACGTGCATTGAGGGACAACGATCCCTCCTCCGCCTGTGATTTTGAGCCAAAGATTTACGCTAACGCGCCAGAGCAAAAAACGCGTAGACGGCTCGCGTCGCCGTTTATGGGCTCTCCATCCTACGAACCAATCTTCATGCTGCCACCCAAAACCATTGCGCTGCACCGAGATCCCCGTTACCGACCGCGCCCCGGCCACCGGGCGCGGCTACCGGGCGCACCGCGATCCGCCGCGCGGCCTTGCGTCCGATAAGGAGCCCTCTCGTCTGCGCCGTATGACTGGCGCGTTTGAGCAAACGTTTGGCTGAAAATCGCAAGACGAAATCGAGCGGTCTCAAGTAAAAGCTCCTCATCCAAGCAAAACCAACGAAAGGAAGTACGTTTTGAGAAATCAAAACACGACATATCGTCGTTCCGTCAAGGCCGCTGCTCTCACCGCAGCGCTCGCGTGCGTGTTCGCGGCAGGAGCTGAGATCAGATCGTCGTCAGCCGCCCAGCTGACGTATTTCCACCGCAACGGAAAGCTCCATCTGGTGAACGCCGACCATAACGGCGGCTTGCAGGGAATCGCTTCGGTCTACCACGACCGCATCACCGCGAACGGTGAACACATGGACCCGAACGCCATGACGGCCGCCCACAAATCGCTGCCAATGGGCAGCAGGGTCACGGTCTTCAACAAGCGTAACGGCCGCTCTGTGACGGTGCGAATCAACGATCGTGGCCCATACGTAACCGGGCGCGTGATCGACCTCAGCCCAGGAGCTGCGCGCGTCCTCGGCGTCGACGGGCTCGCACAGGTGTCGCTGCAGGTCAACGGCCGTTCGAGCTAATTAGACCGCGCTAAGCTTGCGAGTTAGCCCCGGACCCCTCGTCCCGGACTGACACACAGCCGCTCCCGGCAACCAACCGGGGGCGGCGTCCGTTTTGCAGCTCACGCCAGAACCCGCTTTTGGCCGCATCTACGAGGAACACCCCGAAGCCACCCGGCTTTGGTCCGTGAACACCAGTCCATACCCAGCTCCTCCTCCTAGCAACGGTGTCTTGCCAAATCACTGGAAGAGGCGAAACAGCAGTTCAAGTATCGATTATCGATATGAAGAGCTGATAAACGAGCAAGAATACAAGCAGTTCGCGATCGACGAATCGCAAAAGCGCAAAACTGATCCGCAGTGGTACGCCTTTGCGCCATTCCGCGATGGTCAGACCGGCGAACGCGATCTGCGGTTCGGCCTTGGAAATGAAGGCGAGGCGACTGATATCTGAGGCTCCTCAACATGCGTGCCAATGGACGCTATGACATGCGGCCGCTGTCGCAAGCGGTGGGCTATCTGGCTCGCCTACGATGAAACGCTGACGGAAAAAGAACTGGAGGACTCCGGAGGCCTGGCTTCGAGTTTAACGACCCGGCAGGATAGGCCGACCGATCACCGCGGCGGCGTGGAGCTTGGTGCGTAGTTTTGCGCACGCCGATTTGGTGGCTCGCCGGGAGGGGGCTGCCGGGAGGCGCGCACACAACTTGGGGGTGGTCGGCCGGTTCAGGGACCCCGCCCCGGTCTACCAAAAAGAAGATTGGCGGCGGTGTTGGGATGCGCGGGGGCGTCGTTCTGCTACGATGTAGCGGCGCTTAGGGAGGAGGCGATGGCGAGATGGAGGGTTGCTGCCATACCGGGGATCTCTGATTGCAAGGCACCCGGACGGCTCTAGGTCGTCCGCCGGACCACCGAATGGTGAAAAGTCAGCATGTAAACAGCGGAGCCCCGGCCCTTGGGGAGTGAACTGTGTAGCCCGGGCCGAGGCTGCGTGAGCCTCTTGAGGCTAGGTCACGCAGCAACCCAACGCCGACGACAGCGGCGGCGTTCCGGTCGGCCGAGATGCCCAGGCGCCTCGGGCGCCTCTTCCCGTTATGGCGAGGTTTAAACCGCCGCCGGAAACTGAACGTCGATTTGGATACTACTGGACGGCAAAGGGCCAGGCTGGACGCTCGACCAGATCCGGGAAATTTGGCGGTGAGAGGCAGCGCGGAAGCCCCGATCGCGCGTTCAATTCGAAGACATCGGGCCGAGGCTGCAAGACCATTGAAACCATCGTGCGCAAGCGCCGAGGTTCTCAGCCAACCTGGTATTGCCGGGCACGAAGCAAAGCTTGCCGGTTGCCCCGCCGATTCGAAAATGGATTGCTCCCGAACCGGTCGGCCACAAACCGCACGCAACCGCCGTGCACCGGTCAACTTCACGTGCCTGGCAGTAACAGCAATCCAGACACTTCTCGCGGATCACATCGAGCAGCGGCGCAGGCGGATGAACCCGCTCCAGCAAGGCTCGCTCGAGCTTCCGGGTGTCAGATTGGAGGATGAGCTCGAGCGACGCCGGCATCCCGAAGGGTTGTACACGTTGGTGTACGCGCTCCGGCTCAGGCTGGCGTTGTCAGCCTTCGTGGCCGCTAGTGCGCCAGAAGCGGTGGCAAGGAGCGACTCGCAGTGGACTTGCCCGTGGAGGCCGGAACAACCGCGTCGCGGATTCACGCGGTCGAGCGCCTGCCGCATTCAAGCGGACAACCACGCCTGTTTGAAGGTTAAAATTCCCAGTTCGCTACCGCAAGCAAGAAAGATCGTTGAAAAGATTGCGGTGTGGATGATCCTGCCCAGGCTGACATCGCTTCCCAGTCCCTTCGGGACGACACGAGCGCATCGAATGCCACCAATAAGCGGTCGTCTTTGGTGAGCTTGTTGAAAAAGGTGAACCGGAGTGGAATGAACTGGACGGTTGGCGCTGTCGACCTTCTTCGAGACGATGCCCTCGTTGCCACCGACCAGGCGTTCTAGCGATCAAATCACGAAGAGGACCAACCAGGCCGCCGTCACCCAGATCACGACGGGCAGGTTTTCGAAAAGCAGCCAGATCGCGACCACCCCGACCGTGATCGTTAGGAAAAAAAACAAAATATCGACCTTGAACCCCGGCGCAATTCTCGCCAGCAGGGTCGACCAAAACATTTGGAAGAGGGTTGCAAAGACGAGCAGTCCAACGCCCAGCAGGCCGTTGGGCTCGTAAAGCAAAAGGTAAGTTGCCAAGCCACCAAGGATCGACAGTCCTACCACGAAGTGGAGCAATCCGCGGCTGTTGTTCTCATCATCGGCCATAGTCAGTTGCCGTAGCCGCCTGTTGTCTGTTGGGATCGGCCCTGTGGGAGGATGCGTCATGACGGCGCGCTCCCATAGTTTCTTGACGGAGGGGCGGTTTTTGACAAGCTCCTCGATTCTTTCGGTGTCTTCATGCTTTTGGCGCTCAGCCCGGGCACAGGCGATAACGCGCTCGAGACCCTCGCGCGTTGCTTTGGCGCGTTTGTTCAGCCCGTCCTGGATCGGATTACTCATTTTCCCCCCGGATTTGCGGCGGCGCGGCGGCCGGAACATCGGCAAGCCATCATTACCCGCGTAACGGACGATGTCGACCTCGCCGAAGCCGGCAGCCATCAGTAGATCGCGCCAGTCTGCTTTGGCAAGCGCGATCGCTCGATCGAGCTCGCTTAGTTTACCTTCACTCAACTTTAGAGCCGCGAACTGAAAGCGCTCAATCCTCTCGTCGACATTTTCAAGAAAAGGCAGGTTGTTTCCGCATTGTTCGAACAAAAGGTTGCGTACGAGTTGCTGTTGATCGGGAGGAGAAAGAAGTGAAATGCGCTTCTCTGTTTCGGCGCTGCTACTCAAATCTGGGTGTCGCCACCGACCAGGCGTTGCGGGTAACCCACGAAAGCATGGTATGAAGCCGCTCGGGCGCTTATCATGAGCGCGTGGCTTTCTCAGTGTTCTATGGCTCGGTCGCGTAGGTCAGGGAGGACTACCGTCTGCCCGCGAGGCGCTGGTCGGAGCGCGCGACCTTAGGGCGCGTGGGGCCAGAGGCGTCCTCGTGAACGATGGCTATGAGCTGACTGACGCGGAGCTTGAGAGTCTCGCAGTCAGGAGGCCTCAGATGCCTAAAGGCCCTCGCGGAGAGAAGCGCCCCCCGCCGCGTGATAGGCATCGCTATCATGGTCGCCAAGATCGGGGCCAGGGGAGATCGAGGATGCGCCGAAGCCGACGCACAAGACCTACCACAGCCGGGGGCACCGCATAGCCCGATTAGATCGGATATTGCTGCTCGGGGAATCAGACATTCATTATACATTATTACTTATACACTCTAGCCCAGGATGCCCCCACTTGATCGCGCTGAACAGTGCGGCGGAGAGGGTCCGCATGGACGAGAGCCAAAGCTTCAACTCCGCCGACCAGTCCGCGTAGCCGCGAGCCGAACCCCTGGGAGCCGATCGACACATAGGTCACACCGCTACCAATTGTACCTCATGCCAACATCGCCCGTGACGCAGTCGCGGCGGATGCCGTTGTTGGGCTCACCAGCGGCGAACTGATAGCCGCCCTGAGCATAGAGGCTCCAATTGGTGCTGAGCTTCGCAGTCACGCCGCCCGCAAACTCAGGGGTAATGCGTAGCGTGATCATCGCCGCCGTTGCGGTATTGCCGCCCGTATGTGCCAAGGAGGCAAACATCAGTACCGGGCGGTTCGGCGATGGGCCGACCGTCGCTTTTGTCACCGGCAGGTTTGAAGACGGCGACGCCGAGCGCTTTACCGACATCACCCGTTCTTTGTCGCAAGTCGTCGTCTGTTTGAAAGCCCCGGCGGCGGCGCTGCCGCGGGCGTTGGAATAGTCGAGGCAATCCGTGACGGCGGGTTCATAGTTCATGCGCGACGTCGAGACATTGCGGGAATGGCATGAGCGGATATCGCAATTACTCGGAACACGTCGTGCGGCCTTGTTGTCAAAGACCTTTGAGGCATTGTATTGTGCTGCGCAACGGGAACAAGGCGGGCTCAAATGTGCTGTTTTTCCGGCGGCGGACGGCGAGCCGCCTGGACGCGCGTGCTGGCCGCGCCCGTTCTCGTCGCGACGTTCGCCGCCGCAACGGCACAGTCGGTGCGGTCCGAGCGGGTGCGCGACGACGCAAGCGGACTGACCGTCGTCCCTCCTTCAGGGTACGGCGCGTCCCAAATCGCTCCAACCAAGCCGTTCACAGCGCGCATCTCCGTCAAGAAGCCGGGCGACCGTGATACCGGGTGTCAAGTTGGGTTTATGCCGGTGCCGCAAAATGCCGCCTATATGCAGCATGAGATCAATAGCTTAGTGGCCTCCCAACAGTGGCTCGACCTGGCACGCGCCACGCTCACGCCGAACTACGACATCCTCGACACCGCCCCGTTCGGCGTGGGTGACATCCGCGGCGTGGTGTTTGTTGGCGACCTGAAACCGCGACCCGGCATTCCGCCGCGTTCCCAAGACGTCCGCAGCCTATTCTTCCTTTTTGACACCCCCAAGGGGCGCACCGTGACAGCCTGCGTCGGCGAAAAAGCGAGTTTCGATGCACGCCGCACCGAGTTCGATGCAGTGGCACATGGCGTGACGCCGCCGCAATGATAACAATTCTAAGCAACGATACCGCTGCGCCGGAGGGATATAAATTGCCTTCGTGACCTTCGGACACCAGGTGCAGGGGAATCCTGATTGAATGAACCAGCACTTCGATCTCGGCAGCCACACATCAACGAAGCCATCGACGCGATAAAGCCCATTGCCGCCGCGAAGGCGAAGCCTGTATCAGGAATCTCCTGGGAGTCCGGTAAGGCGGGCCAAGAGGCCCATGGTTGCAGCCCCGTGCCGCTGCTCGATCATCATTCCGGTCAATGTTGTTGGATAATCTCTGACGTTTGGCCAGTCGTGTGCTGCGGCGCGTCGGTCGTGGACTCCTCGTCGTGGTGCAGGCAGCATTCCAGGCGCGTCTCACCACGATGGCGAGCGGCAGTGATGGACTACGCGGGCATCAAAAAAGCCCGACGCATAGGCGAAGCCTCTATCGGATCTCCAGGAGATTCCGGTAAAGCCCGGCGGCTAGTGCGCGAGGCACACGAGCGCAAAACCTCGTCGCGGGCGAACGGAGGCTGCCGAGCGGCATGTCGAGGCGCGGCTGACGGGCCTTGCACTCAAGGCATACCGCGACGCCGGCTACTAGGACAAGGCGCGCCAGCATCAGGGCCCGCGCGGAAGGGCTGGAGAAATGTGAATGGATGCCATCAGTAACCCGCTCGGCGGGGCCGAGCAAACCTCCACATGCCCGCGCGGGTTCATATCCTGGAGCCCGCGCCGCTGCGACCCTCGAATTGTTCGACCTGGTGTGGGCGGTTCTGGCCGAGTATGCCGATTACCTGCCTCTGACGGCCGGCAGATTTAGCGGCATGAGCACATCGCCACCCAGCCTTTGCGATGTCCCTCTCGCGCTAACGACCGCCGCGCGGCCGTGCCGGCATCCGACCGCCACGCTCGCTGCCTCGATCCTGGGTTCGGGCCTCGCCTTCATCGACGGCTCTGTCATCAACGTTGCGCTTCCTGCCCTCGACCGTGACCTGCATCCCGGACCAGACGGGCTTGCCTGGCTGATCAACGCCTATCTTTTGGCGCTCACGGCGTTGATCCTTGTGGGCGGCGCGGCCGGCGATCACTATGGCCGACGACGCCTGTTTTTGATCGGCATCGGCTTGTTCCTCGCAGCCTCGCTTGTCTGTGCGGCCGCACCCACGCTCCCGATCATGCTTACCGGACGTGCTGCGCAAGGGATCGGGGCGGCGATGCTGTTGCCGAACAGCTTGGCGCTTCTTGGCGCAGCCTTCGATGACGACGCTAAGGGCCAGGCGATCGGCACCTGGGCGGGCGTGGGCGCCCTTGCGGGCGCCATCGCCCCGCTCATCGGTGGATGGCTGGTGGATGCCGTGGGCTGGCGCACGATTTTTCTCGTCAACCTGCCGGTCGGGCTCGGGGCAGCGTGGCTTGCGTGGCGCTATGTGTCGGAGAGCCGCGACCGCCGGAGCCGCGGACAGCTCGACTGGTTCGGTGCGCTTCTTGGCGCTGTGTCGCTGGGGCTCTGCACCTGGGCGCTGACAGCGGGCACAAAACCTGGCGCCGACGAGCTACGGTCGATCGGCGCCGCAGTGGTCGGCTTCGCGTTGCTTGCCGCGTTCGGTTTTCTTGAATTCAAGCGCGGCGAAGACGCTCTCGTGCCGCTCTTCCTGATGCGCAGCTCCACCTTTGCCGGGGTGACGCTCCTGACCTTTTTGCTTTACGCCGCGCTCAGCGGTCTCATCGTGCTCTTGCCATTCGTCCTGATCCGCGCCAAAGCCTACAGCGCGATTCAAGCAGGCGCCGCCATGCTGCCGGTGCCGATCCTGATCGGATTCGGATCACCGCTGATGGGACGACTCACTTCGCGGATCGGCGGGCGATTGCCGTCAGGGCTCGGCGCGCTCATCGTCGCGGTCGGGCTCGCGCTCTACCTTCGCGTCGGTGCGGCCGATGCCAGCTACTGGGGCGAGGTGCTGCTGCCGACGCTGGTAGTCGCGCTCGGCATGGCTGTGTGTGTCGCACCGCTCACGGCCACGGTGATGAACTCTGTCGATGCCGACCATGTCGGCGCGGCATCAGGGTTCAACAGCGCGGTGGCGCGCTTCGGCGGACTGATTGCGACCGCGCTCCTGGGGTTCGTCTTCGCCGAGCAGGGATCTCGCGCCGCCTTGGTCGCAAGCGCCCATGTGGCCGCACTCGTCGGCGCAGGTCTGGCGGCGCTGGCGGGTGCGAGCGCTCTGCTCCTAATCCGCCAGCCGCATCGGGACACGCAATCCACACAACGGTGACTTAGGTCATTTGACCTGGCGCGACATTCGTCGGATAGCGTCAGAAAGCAGTTTTCATGCTCCTTCTCGTCGAACAATGTCTCAACGGCTTGCAATTCCGATTGATGATGTTGCTGCCCCGCCGCCGGGCTGATGCTGGTGCTCGGCACCATGCGCCTTGTCAACTTGGCGCATAGCTCATTCTACAACATGTTCGATATGTGATGGCATTTCGTGAGGCGGCCGAGTGTGCTGAGAATCGCGGCGCAGGGAGTACGTTAGCTGCGCTACTGATAAAGTCGCCGCCGCCAAATATCACCTCACTGTTCTTGAGGCCCCGCACCTTTTTGGCTGGGAGCGCCACGTGATGCCGCCATCTGCGCTTGAGATCGCCGCGCGTGATTGCCCTTTGCGGCACGTCATCGCGGTATCGCCATCAGGCCTCGTGACCGGCACCTTGAATTCCACCGCAGCCTTCTCCGTCGCGGCCTGCTCGTCCGGCGGCTCGACTTCGCCCAGCCAGACGGCTTTGCTGGCGATCTTGTAGACGTTCCCTGAGCGGCTTGGGAAGTTCTGGTTTCTTGGCCAGCCCGCAGCATCAGCCGCGAGCTAGCTACGTTCAATCGGCCGGCTGAGTCGGCACGAGCGCCCGCCATTCTCAGGCGCCCCTCAGCCCGGCAGGCGACCCGAAACACGGCGCGTCAGCCCCACTCGGAGAAACACGCGAACCGCGGTTTTTCTGTCCCAGCGGTTGCAAGTCTGCTCGGCATTCCACTCAAAGACTTACGAGAAGCCCGCTCGTCTTGTCGTCGGGGGGGTTCAGTACGCCACAGCCACCGCAGAGCGGCAGCTCCGCTCGCGCACGCTACGAGGACGATCGGCCCAGTTACGGAGTAACTCGGGGGCGTGTATCGCTCCCCGTGGCCGCGCAGCCACCTAGTTCATCCTCGTGAATCCGTCGGCGCTCCACTTTTCGCTGCCGACGCCGTGATGAAGGAAGAAGAGGCCGTCGGGATCGTACTTGTCCTTGACTGCGAGAAGCCGCGCGTAGTTTTCGCCCCAGAAGGCCACCTGCCAATTGGGCTGGGAGAAATCCGTCTCCAAGACGTAGGAAGAGACGCGCGGCAGGAGTTTGCGGAGTTCGTGCATCGACGCTTCGACGTCGGCCGCCTGCTTTCGCGCCGCCGCCTCGTCCGGCTCATGTCCGGGAATGCCGGGATAGGCGGGCTCTCCGAAAGCGCCGCTGATCGCCAGCGCGAAAGAGTCTGTGACCGCTGGATTCATCGCCGTATCCTTCGCTGCGGCGATTGCGTCCGTCGGCGCGCCTGCAAGCCCCTTGTTGCAATGCAGCGCCACGCCCAGATGCTTCGCCGCCGCCAACAAAGCGTCCACTAGGCTTTGGCGCCGGTCGGCTTCGAGCAGCAAAGCTGGCAGCCAGGCGGATTGGTAGGCGTACCAGACCGCGCCCGCCTCGCCGAGGTTGCTGGACCAGAAAATGTTTTCCGCCGGCGCGCCGGGGCGATCATCGGCGATCACGTTGCCGGGAACGCGCCTCAACACCGAGGCGTCCCACCAGCGTCGCGCCGGCAGGGCCGGGA
>JASHYD010000303.1 GCA_030043175.1 Xanthobacteraceae bacterium
GCGCGCGCATCTTGTAGAGCCGGCCCGAAATGGTCTTGCGCAGAATGTAAAGCCGCCGCTCGAATTCATCGGCATCGAGCTTACGATCGCCTTTGCCGATGAGAACCTGCTGGTGGAAAGGCTCGGTCGGCTTGACGGAGCGCCCGAGACAAGAATTGTCGTTTGGCACATCGCGCCAGCCGATAAGCCGCATGTCCTCGCGCGCGATCTCTTCCGCGAAGACGTCCTTGATCTCTTGGCGCCAAGTTTGTTCATGCGGCATGAACAGCACGCCGACCGCATAGTCGCCCGGAGGCGGCAGCGCCAGGCCGAGTTCAGCTGCGGCCTTGGCGAAGAACCTGTGAGGAATCTGAACCAGAATGCCGGCGCCGTCGCCGGCGCGCGGATCGGCGCCCACCGCCCCGCGATGTTCGAGGTTCAACAAAATGGTCAGCGCATCCGCAACGATCCTGTGGGAGCGGCGCCCTTTGATATCCGCGATGAAGCCAACGCCGCATGAGCCCTTGCCGAGGGTGGGGTCATAAAGGCCTGGTGGGACTGTGACGCCTTGCTCTGCGCCATCGCCCGCGAGGCGGATATCGCCTCCTTCCGCGACACCTCCGTCGCGGCACGCATGGTGATTGGTCGCATCCCAAACCGACGGCGCCGGCAGGACTTGCCGTTGAAACGAGGTTGTTACGGTCATCGCTTCTCGCCTCCTCGCCGGCGGCTTTGGCCGGCCCACACACCCTCGCACTCCTTCGCCCGGAGTCGGCGCTGCGCCCCGAAGGCCCAACTATGTCAAGCAGGCAGCCTTCTCGCCAGCCGATTTTTGGCGCAAACAGACCGCCTTTTTGGCCGTCGCCATTGCGCTTCGTTTGTGGCGGCAATCTCCCCACACGGCGGACCCCTCTGCCAACGCTTGGCCCGCCCAAAGTGAGACAGCATTGCTGTCCTAACTTAGATGCCAAAATTTTGCCAGGGATTCAAGGCGCTGCCCAGCAAATTTCGAGCCTCCAACTTATTTTTGTGTTTGCGGGTGCCGGCCATATCGGCTTCGCTGCGGCTTTAGCCAAACCCACAAAGAACCCAGGAAACACGGCACATGGAATTTGCAAGCGACAACGCCGCCGGAGTGGCGCCTGCCGTTTTCGACGCCTTAATCCGCGCCAACACGGGATTTGCCATTGCATATGGAGACGACGCCTTGACGAAACGCGTCGAGCATCGGTTCTCGGAATTGTTCGAACGAGAGGTCGCGGTATTTCTGGTCACCACCGGCACGGCG
This sequence comes from Xanthobacteraceae bacterium, assembly GCA_030043175.1. The sequence continues at coordinate 1,268 of JASHYD010000303.1, forward strand.
GCCAACGCATTGGCTCTTGCGCATCTGTCGCCGCCATGGGGGGCCGTGCTATGCCACACTGAGGCTCATGCCATTGTGCACGAATGCGGCGCACCGGAGTTTTACGGCGGCGGATTGCGGCTGCTTGGGATCGAGGGCGAAGGCGGCAAGCTGCGACCCGACGCCGTCGCGGCGGCGCTCGACCGGCACTTCGGCCTTCGCCCGCACCAAATTCTGCCCGCTGCGCTGTCGCTCACGCAGGCGAGCGAATGCGGCACCGTGTACGGGATTGATGAAATCTCAGCCTTGGCGGCGCTGGCGCGTGAACGCGGCCTGGCGATGCATATGGACGGCGCGCGGTTCGCGAACGCGGTTGCGTGGCTTGGCGCCACCCCGGCCGAGGTGACGTGGCGCGCCGGCGTCGACGTTTTGTCGTTCGGCGCCACCAAAGGCGGCGCGCTCGCCGCCGAAGCTGTTGTGTTCTTCGATCCGGCGCGCGTCGACGCGATGGCGGAGCGCCGCAAGCGCGGCGGCCACCTTACCTCCAAGCACCGTTTTGTCGCCGCGCAGTTCGAAGCCTTCCTGGCCAACGAGGAGTGGCTCAAGCTCGCGGCCCACGCCAATCGCATGGCCGAGCGCTTCGCGACGCATCTCGCCAGCGTCAAGCTCGCGCCGCTGTGGCCGGTCGAAGCCAACATGGTGTTCGTGCAGCTGCCTCAGGCCTTACACGAACGCCTGCAGGCCGCGGGCGCAAGCTATTACGTGATCCACAGCCACAATACCGATCCCGTCGCGGTGCCGTCCGGCTATCTCTTGGTTCGCTTGGTGACATCTTTCGCCACGACGGAATCGAGCGTTGATAAATTCATCTCTGTCGTGAAATCGACGCTGTGAATGCCCAAGGTCCGCCTCAATCGGGCGCTCCGATAGTAGGCTTGAGACTTGCCATGAGAGGACGCTCGACAGCGTTCAATCCGAAACGGATCGAAGCATTGCCAAGTCATAAGTCGGAGAGGCGCGTACAAGTAATCCCAAGCTGCCTTCTTGTAGGAGGGACCCTTGGGGGTGTTCGCCCGGACGGCCACGCGTCCACCCGGCAACCGGGCGACCACCAGGTCGCTCCTGTGGATCGTGAAAAGGGAGCAAAATCCGCCTGCCTGAAGGCGGGCCTTTTGCCTCCAGGCGGTGGGTTAGGCCATCGCTCAAGACCGACGTCCGAATCTTCCTTCAGTTCGGACCTCTCGAAGGCGAAGCAGACAAGGCCGGGGTACGAAACGGGCTTTGCTCGAACGTACTCAACTTTGTCGGGGCGCGTCACTAGGCCCCCTACGGTGCACCTGCGAAGTGGCCCTTAACAAGCCACGCTTTCCTCCCCACGCCTGAAGGCGGGGATATCCAGCGGAGGTTCGATGAAAAGGATACGTGCTCTTGGGTCGGTGCTCGTCGTCCTCGTTGCGCTAACGGCGGCGGCGTTAGCGCTCGCGCCGTCGAAAAGTGCGGCGCAGGACGTCAGCCGAGCCGTTGCCGGCGGGTGGACGACGCTGCGAACGCTTGCGCCCTCGCAAATCATAATGGAGGTGCGACGGGTGGGATTTAAGCCGATCAGCCGTCCGGTCCAGCGCGGCCCGGTCTACGTTGTGTCGGCTCTCGATGGCGACGACCTCGATGTGAAGCTGACATTAGATGCGTATAGCGGCCGCCTGTTATGGGTGGCCGATATCAGCCGCACGCGTTTCGGCGGCTACTACGGCTATCCTGCATGGCCATATCGGGCCCGTCCGGGGTTGCCGCCCGCCGACATACCCAACAGCGGACCAGACATGAACATCAGACCGGACAGGACCGTTGTACGAAGTTCGCTGCCGTTGCCGCGTGCCCGCCCGGTGGAACTCACCAGCGCGGTAAACACGCAAAGCGCGGCGCCGCCGGCCCAGGATCCCCTGCATCCGGACGTTGCGGCGGCCGCAAAGCCGCCTCCGGTGGCCCCGACCATGGTCCCGATCGCCCCGCTGGAGTAACGGGCAAAAAACGCCCCGGTGATCACCGGGGCGCCCGATCTATCCGATGCTTGGTTGCCGGTCGTCGAGGCCGATTAGGCTGCAGCCTTGGCGTCGATGGCCTTGCCGTTCTGGGTCGCGCTGATGCGAATGTTGCGCGGCTTCATGGCTTCCGGCACCTCGCGCACCAGGTCGATATGCAAGAGACCGTGCTCCAATCGCGCGGCCTTCACCTGAACGAAATCCGCAAGCCGGAAGATGCGCTCGAACGACCGTGCAGCAATACCCTGATAGAGAAGCTCCGACCCGCGGCTAGCGTCAGCTTCGCGAGCCTTTTCGCCCCTCACGGTCAGGGCATTTTCTTTTGCTTCGACGGTCAGCTCGGACTCGGAAAATCCGGCGACCGCAAGGGTTACGCGGTATGAGTTCTCCGCGGTCCGCTCGATATTGTAGGGTGGATAAGCGCTTCCACTCTCGAAGCCCGGGGCTTTGTCAAGCATCGAAAACAGCCGGTCAAAGCCGACAGTGGAACGATAAAGCGGTGAGAGATCGAATGTACGCATGGCATATCCTCCTTTGAAGCGACATGCGGGGTCCGCCTATATTGGCCAGACCGGGTCTGTGCAGCCGAATGGCCTGCACGCGATTTATATGGGAGAGCCCGCTCCTGGCTTCAAGGTCCAAAAAGCGACACCGCTGCGCGGGCGGCGGGATTGTTGAGCAGAGTTCCCGCACATTTGTAGTGAGTGCTGCAGACAATTCCGGTAAGCGATGGAGGATGAAACTCGTTTCCATTCCGGCCAATCCGGTCCCCGAAGGCGCCGTAGCGGGTGTGCTCAAGACGTCCGACGGGATCTCGATTAGATTCGCGCGCTGGCCGCCGCCGCGGGAGCGCAAGGGGACGGTGTGCATCTTCCAAGGACGCATCGAGTTCATCGAAAAGTATTTTGAAATCGTGCGCGATCTGACCGCGCGCGGCTTTGCGGTGGCGGCCCTCGATTGGCGTGGCCAGGGCCTTTCCGACCGTATGCTCCGAGAGCCGCGCAAGGGGCACGTCACGAGCTTTGCCGAATATGACGCCGATCTTGAGATTTTCATGAGGGAGGTTGTTCTACCCGATTGCCCGCCACCGCTGTTCGGGCTCGCAAATTCGATGGGGGGCGCGGTTCTGATACGTGCCCTAGCCCGCGGCAATCGCTGGTTCGACCGCGTGGTGTTATGCGCTCCGATGATCAAGCTGACCAACGTGCCGCTGCTCACTATGGCGCCGGCGCTCGCAAGGACGATGCGGATGGCCGGCTTCGGAGGTGCGTTCATCCCCGGCGGCGGACCGGTCTGCAGCGCCTGCGGTCCCTTCCTCGACAACCCGGTGACGTCCGATCCGATACGCCACGCCCGCACCGCCGCCGTCCTTGAGGCCGAAGCGGCTTTGGCGCTCGGCGCACCGACCATCGCCTGGGCGGACTCCGCGTTCCGCATCATGGCGGAATTTGCCAGCCCGGCCTTTCCGGCAAAGCTGCGTCAGCCATTGCTGATTATCGCCTGCGGTCGTGATCGCCTGGTTTCAACCGCAGCCATTGAGGATTTCGGCAGCCGCCTGCGCGTCGGCTCCCATCTTGTCATCCCGGGCTCCAAGCATGAAGTCATGATGGAGCTCGATGTGTACCGGAGCCAATTCTGGGCCGCCTTTGATGCTTTCATTCCCGGAACCCCTGCGTTTTGATCGTGCTCCTTTTGCCATCCGCAGGGATCGGGGCATCGCCGGCACTAATCATTAAATCGCACCCTATTGGCGGGCCTGACAGGGGCGGCCGATGAGGGGCCGTGTGCGACGACAAAGCATCGCTTCCTGGCGGCGGCGATGATGGCCGCCCGCACCAGGCATCAGGCATTGAGCAAGGCCAGAGCGGCCGCATGGGTGCGGCGATCGCCGGCTGCGGCGATGCGGCCACCCGATACCGGCGCGTCGCCATCCCAGGTGGTGACGATGCCACCTGCGCCGGAAATGATGGGGATCAGGGCTGCCACATCGTGCGGCTTGAGTTCGGTCTCGATAACCAGGTCCACATGACCGGCTGCGAGCATGCAATAAGAATAGCAATCGCCGCCGTAGCGCGAGAGCCGGACCGCCTGTTCGACCCTGGCGAAGGCAGCGCGGTCGGCCGCGTTCATTAGCCGCGGGCTCGTGGTGTAGAGGATTGCCGCATCGAGAGTCGGGCAAGGTCGAACCCTGAGCGCTCGGCTGCCGGCGGGACCCCGATAGGCGGCGGCGCGGCCGTCGCCCGAAAAGCGCTCCCCGATGAATGGCTGGTGCACCATTCCGAACACGGGTTGTCCCAACCGGGTCAGGGCGATCAAGGTACCCCATGCCGGCATGCCGGAGATAAATGATTTGGTGCCGTCGATCGGGTCAAGCACCCACACGAATTCGGCGTCGCTGCGTTCGGCGCCGAATTCCTCGCCGATGATCCCATGGGCCGGAAACTTCTCCCGGATCAATGCACGCATCGCCTGTTCGGCCGCGCGGTCGGCCGCGGTTACCGGGTCGAATACGCCGCCGCGGCTTTTGTCCTCGACGCAGAGCAAGGTGCGAAAGAACGGTCTGATCGCATCCCCCGACGCCGTCGCAAGCTCGCCCACAAAAGCTTCAAAATCCACCGCAGTCATTTCGGCGCCTCTC
>JASHYD010000304.1 GCA_030043175.1 Xanthobacteraceae bacterium
AGCACGCGCGCATTGACGAATTCGCCGGGCCACATCCGTTCGTCAGAATTGGGAAACAGAGCCTTGAGACGGATCGTTGCAGTCGCCTGATCGATGACCGCATCAATGAGCAACAGCTTGCCCGTGCCAAGCGCCTTGACATTGTTCTGGTCGAACGCTGTGACTTCGACTGGACCGCGCTCCATCGCCTCGCGCAGAGGCTCGAGGTTTGTCTCGGGAAGCGTAAACACGACCGCCGCTGGTTGGGTTTGCGTGAGCACGACGAGTGGGGTTGCGTCGTTGGCATGGATAATGCGACCGAGGTCGATCTGACGGATACCGGCGCGGCCGTTGATCGGCGATGTGATGGTGGTATAGTCGAGCTGAGTGCGGGCGCCTTCAATCGCTGCGTCATCTGCCTTGATCGAAGCCGTCAGGGCATCGACCTTGGCCTGCTGCTGATCGACAACCTGCTGGGTTTCAAAGCTGCGGATGACGAGGGTTTTGGCCCGCGCCAGATCCTTTTCAGCGGAAATCAAGTTGGCTTGGTCTTGGGCTTTCTTTGCGGCCGCCTGGTCAAACGCGGCTTGGAATATGCGGGGATCGATTTTAGCGAGCACGTCACCCGTCTTCAGCTGCTGGCCCTCGGTAAAAGCAATCTCGGTGAGCTGGCCGTCGACCTGGGAATGGATCGGCACGGTGTTGAGTGCCTGGACTGCCCCGAGGCCGCTCAAATAGATGGGCACATCCTGCCGTGTGGCCGCGGCCACGCTGACAGGTATCGGCAGGGGTGCCGATACCTGCTTTTCCTTTGCGCCGTGCAGGTACCGGTAATATCCGGCCGTACCCGCCAGGATCACCACTGCGGCCGTCGCGACCCGAAAAAGACGCTTCCTTAACCCTGATGACAAGCTTGATGACGTCACGAAAGCCCCTTTGCGATCATCGAGCGAGCAAGCAATTTTTGAGCCACTTGAACTCGTCGTCCTGGTGACAGATCCATACGATACATTGAAATGATCGGCACGCCTAGCCTGGAGCGAACTGCCGGAATGCTTCTGCTGGCGGGAAGGAGCCAGTGATGAAGAAGTTGGCAAACCTCTGACTGATTCGAGCGGCTGGAAACAAAGGTCCACGGCTTTGCTGACGCGGTTCTTCGGGGCGCCGGGCTGCCGCCCGGATTCGGTGTCGGAGGACGGCCGGCGGCGTTCGCGGTTTGGTGATGAATTTCTCGGATCAACCACGTCGAGCGGCGCACGATCGGCATATGGCGTGATTGGTCCGCGCTCGCTACCATCGAGGAAAGGCGCGCGCTGCGCCAGTGCATCGACCGGGCGACGGTCTCGCTCGACCGCAAGCAGGAAGCCGTCGCCGAAATCCTTCCTGCTCCGCGGTTCGGCGCGGTCGCGGCGGACGGCAAGGCGTGCAGCGCCCTATTGCCGGTTGCTGAGGTTGACGCTCAGAGGCCCTCAATGGCTTGGACCGACCTCTCGCGAGATTTCAAGGCAGAATTCGACATGGCGAGCGGTGTCACCGGGTAGTTCACGCCCGGCGAAGAACCGCTACTCATGAGCCGCGCGGAGGTGCCGATCATGGCGAGCGCTGGCGAGACCATGTCAGCGACGGCGTGCGCGGTATTTATGACCTCTTCGGGCGCCGAGACAAGAAGGCCAAAGCCGCTGGAGGGCTCGCCGACCCTGGCCGAGCGCATCATCAATACGGTGCTTAATTAGCGACCCCCGTTAACTTTCGACAGCCGGTAGCATCCAGTTAACCCGGCACGAGAATTACTTGAGTTTGCGTGTTTGCGTGGCATTTCCGCCGAATTTTCGTTGCCATAGACACGGCGAAAATCCTAAGAAATAGGATTCGCTTGGAAATAGAGCGGGGGCGGACCGCATACCGCAGTGAATTACCCGCCGCGAAAGTCATCTGGAAGTCACGCAACAAATCACGCAAAGGGCACCAATCCGCAATCTCGCCGCTGCGCCCGATAGGGCTCTCCAACCCTCGTAACACCGAACAATGGAGTGATTGATGAATCGAGCTGAAAGCATAAAGCGGCGCAAAGAGCGGCGTCCGTGGACGCGCGACGAAATACGCCTGTGGATTGACGAGCTTGCCGAGAACCTCGACGAATGGGACGCGATCATAGGCGAACCCGCCAAGGGGAGCGAACTCTGGGAGTTCAAGCAGGTGTTGGGAGAGGTGACCAGCAAGCTCTCTCGCCTGTCGTTCGGTCTCCATCGATGCGGAATTGAAGCCGCAGACCCCGGCACCTGATCTCGGCCTTGTGCCGATCGCCGACGCGGTCGGCAGCCGGGGCGAGATTGGCCTGCGACCCCGGCGGGGGAAATGCGCCGCGAGACTCTTGTGTCGCCGTACCGCAGCAGTGTTGCCGGCGGCAGGCAGGTCGGGCTCTTGAGTGGAGCCCGCTAACGTCGCATCAAGACTTAACGGCGTTCGGCTGAGCCGGCAGACGAGGAGCCCATCTGCGCTCTTCACGTATGGATCGCGTCCGAAGTTGCAAACTGCAAGTTGGCGTATGTCGCCTGATGGAGCGCAATACCGTCCTTCTCGCGCCGTTCCCAACCCAGTGCAGCGACAGCGTTAAAGCAAGCGTACGACGCCGACAGTGTCGCCGACAAGATCGCGTCTTGGTCGGGCGTCAATTGGAGTCGAATGCACACTGTGCGCTTCATACTTCATAAATGGAGGAGATATCTGCAATGTACAAGGGTTTAGGGCGGCGAGGCATTACGGCGCCTGAATGATCTGCGTGCGGAGGTTAATGGGATGCGTCTCGATATTGGCTAACCCTCTATCGAGCAGCTCATTTGGCGTCTCGACGCGGGGCCTGTTTGGATCGATGATCTCACCTTGCCAGAGGGTGTCTGATGCTGGCGATGCGGCCCTATTGGCGCTCGCGTGGGGGCGAGCACGGCTATGCTCTCGGCCGTCGGCAAGCCTGCCCGCGACCAGGATGAACGGAAAATCAACCCCTGCCGCGCCCCCGATCACCCGAGTGAACAGGGGGCCGCGCGGATGACGCACCAACGCCCCTTTCTGAAGCCGTGCCGTTCCCTTCCACCGGTGGCCGCGTTGAGGTTCGCCCCTTGAGTTCCCGCTGCCGATGACGCACAGGCAGTAACGCCGATCAGATATACGCCCCGAAATTCTGTTCCGGATCGAACTCCGGCCCGCGGCGACCGGTTGGCTCGGCGGCAGCACCGGCGTCGCGCGCGAGGAAACGACCCGAGCCCGGCGCAACGCGCAGGGTTCCATCGTCAACCACGACGCGGCCGCGGCTCAATACCGTCACCGGCCATCCCGTGACGGTGCGGCCCTCGTATGGCGAATAGCCCGCGAGATCGTGCATCAGCTGCGCGCTGATCGTCACCTTGCGGTTCGGCTCCCAGATCGCGATGTCGGCGTCGGCGCCGATCGCGATCTGTCCCTTGCGTGGATGCACGCCGTATATTTTTGCGGGTTCGGTCGCAGTCAGCGACACGAACTTCTCCAAGCCGAGCCGGCCTTGCGAGACCATGGCATCGAATAGCAATGGCAGGCGGGCCTCGAGGCCGGGCATGCCGTTCGGGATCGCTTTGAAATCCGGATCGGCGCCATTGACGAATTTGCCGGCCGCGTCAAAGCGATAGGGGGCATGATCGGACGACACCGTCTGTAGATCGCCAAGTGACAGCGCTTGCCACAGCGCCGCCTGATCGGACGACCGGCGCATCGGCGGGCTGCAAATCCATTTTGCGCCTTCGAGCCCAGGGCGGTTGAGGTCGTTGGCGGTCAGCAACAGATACTGTGGGCAGGTCTCGGCAAAAACCTTGAGCCCTTCCCCCCGCGCCTGGCGAATCCGCGCCGCGCCTTCGGCCGATGAGACATGGAAGATCATGATGGGCTGATCGATGAAAGCGGCGAGCGCGATGACTCGGTTGAAGGCTTCGGCCTCACCGGCTCGGGGATGGCTGATGGCATGATAGCGCGGTGCCCGATAGCCGTTGCTGATGAGGCGCTTGCCGGTCCATGAGATCATCGCGTGATTTTCGGCATGCACGCAGACCAACGCCCGGTTCTCGCGCGCGGCGTATAACACATCGAGCAATTGCATGTCGTCGAGCCTGATGCGGTCGTAGGTCATGAACACTTTGATGCTGGCGTGGCCGGCCTTCACGAGCTTGGGAAGGTGGTTCTTGAGGGCCGCCTCGGTCGGATCGGCGATGATCATATGGAAGGCATAATCGATCACCGCGCCCTTGCGGGCGAGCGCATGATAGGCAGCTACCACCTCGTCGAGCTCGAGGCCGACATGCTGGGCCGCGAAAGAGATCACTGTGGTCGTGCCGCCGAACGCCGCCGAGATTGTCGCGCTTTCAAACGTATCCGCATTGAGGATGCCTGCCGCCGACACCTGCTCGATGTGGGCATGGCTGTCTACGCCGCCGGGCAGCACCAGCTTGCCGCGGGCATCGATCTCATTCGCACCACCTGGCAGGTCGCGGCCGACCGCCGCGATGGTCTCGCCCGCGATCGCCACATCGGCTGGATATATTGCCGCGGAGGTCGCGACAGTGCCGCCGCGCAATACAAGATCGTAAGGCTTTGTGGACATGGCATGATCTCCAGCCGATTCGACTTCTTTCGTTCCCGCGGGCAGGACAGATATAACGGGAGGGTTCTGACGGCAGAACAGTCGATCATGATTGCGGCGCGCCAGCCCGCCCGGCAAACTTTTTCTACTGTGATAGCGAGATGGTTGAAAGGACACCACATGGTGCGCACGGATATCCTCGTCATCAATCCGAATTCGAATCCGGCGGTCACCGCAGGGCTCGAGGCTGCGCTCGGCACCCTGCGCATGGCTGATGGCCCATCGATCCGCTGCGTGACGCTGTCAGAGGGGCCGTTTGGTATTGAATGCCAGAAGGACGTGGAGCAAGTCGCGCTGGCGCTGCGCCGGCTGGTGGAGCAGGACAACGCAGCCGACGCTTTTGTGATTGCGTGTTTCAGCGATCCGGGGCTGCATGCGTGCCGCGAGGCGACGCGGCGTCCGGTCTTCGGTATCAACGAATGCGCCGTGCTCAGCGCGCTCGCCCGCGGCGACCGCTTCGGCATTATTGCGATCGCGGCAAAATCGATCGCCCGACATCAGCGCTATCTGCGGCAGATGGGTCTGACCGAGCGGTTCGCGGGCGAGCGCGCTGTCGGCCTGAGCGTTGCAGAGACTGCCTCGGACGAGCGCGCCTTTGCCCGGATGGAAGCGGTTGGCCGCGCGCTCGTTGAAAGAGACGGAGCCGATGTCATCGTCATGGGTTGCGCCGGCATGGCACGCCACCGTCGCCCGCTCGAAACGACGCTCGGCGTGCCGGTGATCGATCCAACCCAGGCAGCCGTAGCAATGGCAATCGGAGCCGTGCGGGTGCAAATGCTCTAGCGGCGCGACACAGGTAGAATTTGTCGAGCGCAACTCCTTTAGGCGTCTGTTCGGTTAGCGGGCCGAGCTGCCCTATTCCGCCTTCGGCGGAACCACTCCGGTCTGTGTGGCGATCAAACCATAATGTTCAATGCGCCGGTGGCGCGCGAAATCGAACATGGTCTCCTTGCCAAACCGCGTCGCATCGAGATCGCAATCGTGCACGAGAAGTTCGTCGTCCTCCGTCGTCGTTTCCGCGACGATCTCACCATCGGGATTGACGATCATGCTGCCGGCCATGCAGTGATGGCCATCCTCGACGCCGCACTTGGCCGCCGCCACCACCCAGGTCGAGTTTTGATAGGCGCCGGCCTGGAGCGAAAGCTTGTGGTGGAACATGCGCTTTGCCAACCCTTCATTGCCGTTTTGCGCGTTGACGGAGGGCGTGTTGAAACCGAGCACCACCATCTCGACGCCCTGCAGGCCGAGCACGCGAAAGGTCTCCGGCCATCGCCGGTCGTTGCAGATGCAGATCCCGAACACGCCCCCCAGCAAGCGCCATGCAGGAAAGCCGAGATCGCCAGGCTCGAAATAGCGTTTTTCGAGATGCTGGTGACTGCGCTTCGCATCGAATTCGTCGTGACCAGGCAGATGGACCTTGCGGTACTTGCCGATGATGGCGCCTGTTTTGTCGACCAGTATCGAGGTGTTGAAGTGATGTCCGTCCGGCGTGAGTTCTGCGTAGCCGAAACTCATGGCCATGGCGGCGCGCCTCGCCTCCTCAAACAGCGGCCTGGTTGCCGCGTTTGGCATCTCACGCTCGAACCAGATGTCGGCTTTGCGGCGATCGTCCGAGTACCAGCGCGGGAAAAAGGTGGTCAGCGCCAGCTCCGGATAGACGATGAGATCGCAGCCCTGGGCCCGCCGCATGAGATCGCGCATGCGCGCAACCACTGCTTGGCGGGTGTCGGCCCGCTGAATCGGGCCGAGCTGGGCTGCCGCCACTGTGATGTTACGCATCTCGTGTACCTCATTTCGTCATTTCGTCCTTGCAGCCCGGATGAAGCGACGCGTAATCCGGGGTCGTCAGGCCACGCAGCTTGCCCCCGCACTGCGCTTCCATGCGGGCTGCGCGCCTATTCGCCGACTCGATGCTCCAGCCGGCTCATCAGCCGCACCACCGGCCACAGCAGGACGAGATAGACCAATGCCGCAAACACGATGGGCGAAGAATTATAGGTCAACGAACGCGCCATGTCGGCCGAATAGAGCATTTCAGGAAGGGCGACCACGCTGGCGAGCGAGGTGAGCTTGACCACCTCCACGGTGTTGGAGACAAGGTCCGGCAGTACGTTGCGGACCGCCTGGGGGATCACGACATGGGCCATAGTCTGCCACGCGGTGAGACCGGTGGAGCGAGCGGCCTCGCGCTGACCGGCGCCCACGCTGTCGAGGCCGGCGCGGTAAATCTCGCCATAATACGCCGAATTGTTGAGAAAGAAGGCGACGCAGACCGAGGCGAACGGCGACAGCCGCAGGCCGGCGAAGGGAAGCCCGGCGTGAACGAAGATGAGCAGGACAAGCGGCGGCACGGCGCGCAAGATGTCTATCAGGAGCGCCACGATGAAGCGAACGCCACGCGAATGGGCTCTGCCGGCGAGCGCCACCATGAGGCCTCCGGCGAGGCCGAGCGGCACCACCGCGGCGCAGACCAGCAGGGTCATGCCAAGGCCCCGCAGAATCAGCGGCGCGGCTTGCACCATGATGTCGATGTCGAAGAACTGTCGGAGCATCGCGTCCATCAGACGCGTCTCCAGGCAAACCGGGTCTCGATATAGCGCCCGGCGGCCACCACCGGTACGAACAGAACGAGATAGGCGATCGCCGCCATCATGAGCGGGGTGGCGTTGAATGAGAAGCTTTCCGCGGTCGTCGCCTGGTTGAGGATTTCCGGCACGCCGATCACGGTTCCCAGCGCAGTATTCTTGGTAATGGCGATGGTGCGGTTCGTCAGCGGCGGCACCGTGAGCCGCACCGCCTGGGGCAGGAT